>DASUQG010000316.1:0-15269 GCA_036280695.1 Thermoleophilaceae bacterium | reverse complement strand
GGGCGCCACCTGCGACTGCGTGATGCCGCCGCGGGTGCCCTCTTCCGGGCCGCCGTCGTAGCGCGTGCCTGGCTGCGTCTGCGGCTGCGGCACGATCACGGGCGTGGCCCTGGTGGCCTGCTCGACCTGGTCATCGTCGTTGGCCAGGATCACAACAGCGGCGGTCAGGGCAACCACGGCCACCATCGCGATGGCGAGAAGCCCCTTGACCAGCTTGAAGTGTGAGCGGAGGACGACTGACGGGTGCTGCGCGGGGATTGGCTGTCCCATGACTGCCTCCTGGGTTTCGGTTGACATCGGAGGCGATCGTCCAGGGGAGCGGTTTCCAGGCGACGACAGGCCGGTAACAGCCGCTTTAACCGCCGGCGAACGGGCGCTGGCCGTAGCGGTCGACCGAGACGACCTCGCCAACCGGCCTGCGGGTCGTGGGGCCGTAGCGGCCCTGCGGCCAACCCAGCGGCACGACAGCGCACGGCGACACGTTCCATGGGAGGCCCAGCGCGCGGCGGGCCAGGATGCTGCTCCAGAGCGGCAGCGTGATCAGCGCGGCGCCGAGCTCGGCGGCGCGCGCCGCCAGCAGCAGGTTCTGGACCGATGGGTAGATCGAGCCGTAGTAGCTCGTGGCGGCCACCGGAGGGAACAGCGGACGGATGCCGCGCATGCAGGCCACCACCAACACCGGAATGTCCTCGAAGTGTCGGGCCTGCCACTCCACCGCTTCGATGATCCGCAGCGTCTCCGGGCGTCTGCGCATAACCAGCCGGCCGAATCCGCCGTAAACCCGCCACGCCTGCATGTTGAGCCGGCCGAGGCGGCGCTTGACCTCCCGGTCCTTCACCAGGATGAACTCCCAGTTCTGCCTGTTGCCGCCCGTGGGCGCCTTCAGCGCCAGCTCGATCAGGTGCAGGACGAGCGAGTCGTCGACCGGGTCGGGCCGCAGCCGTCGAATCGCACGCTGCGTGCGCATGGCCGCTTCGATGTCCATTGCGACTAGCGCTTGAGCACAGCCGCGAAGGCCGTGAGCACGCCGTAGCGCGGCCGCTCGGGCACCGGCTCCGTGTGCACCTCCGGGGCCGGCGGCTGGGAGACCACGTGCCGGACCGGTACGGAGGTGAGCTTTTCGAGCCGGTGCGGCAGGTCGAGGCCCATCCAGCGCGACGAGCCGGTGGGGAGGGTCGAGACCACGATGTCGTCGAACTTCATGGGGTTCCAGACGTCCATCACCGCGACGATGGGATCCGGGTCGCCGACGCTGCCCTCGACGTTGTCGAGCCCCTCCTCGCGCATGCGCTCGAGCGCGGCCTCCAGGCGCTCGTGCCTGTCGGCGCCGGTGCCCGGCATTACGAGGGTGAAACGGCAGGCCCCGGCGGCGGAGCGCTCGCGGAGAGCGTCGAGGAGTTCATCCGAGGATGCGGTCACATTCGCTACGACCAGGACACTGAACTCCCAGGCCATATGGCCAGATTACTACGAGAGCTCACTCCGGTCCGCGATAGCTGGGCAGCCCGTGCTCGTGCTCCTGGATAGGTCCGCGCTTCTCGGAGCCGAGCGCCAGCTCGTCAAGCCGGGCGATCTCGCGCTCGCCCTCGCGTCGCGCCGGGTGGTCGGGCGGCAGGCCGGCGATCAGAGTGCGGATCCGGTTGCGGATCTGAAGCGAGAAATGCGGCGTCGAGGCGCCCATCAGCTGGCGCACGTCCTCCACGGTCGGCTCGCGGCGGCTGCGGTCTGGGCGCTCGTACTCGCTCAAGGTTGCCGAAGTCTACGGCGCGTTCGCCTGCACCGGGACGAGCTCGGTGAGCTGGTCGATATGCGCCTGCTGCGGCACCGAGATCGCGTTGTCGTCCCCGATCACCCAAGCGCGGTTGTAGACGGCCTGGCCGGGATTGTCCTCGTAACCCGGCTGCACGCTCAGCAGGTACTCCTCGAGCTTCGGCGGCAGCTCGGCCGCGTCGTCCGAGAGCAGCAGCGGCGCGAAGACACCGCGCGTGCCGAGGGCGGCCGCGGCGGCTGCGTCCGACGCCCGCGTGGTGCTCGCGATCGTGAAGTTGTAGCCCGGCACGACCACGCCCCAGCCGAAGTCGCCCTTCTCGTAGCGAGCAAAGGCGATCGCGTTCTCGACTGGGTTCGGGCCCTCGATCCGGTTCACGGATCGCGCGAGCTTTCGCTCCTTCAGCTGGTCGAGCACGCGCTTGTCGATCACCGATTCGGGGCCGAGCACGAACACGTTCGGGCGATCGTGCTCGCGCAGCGCCTTGACGATCGGCGCCGGGATCGTGTTCCTGCGCACCGGCAGCACGGCATCTCCTGAGCGGGCTGCCCAGGCCGCCGCCGGCATCGCGTACTCGCCCTGCTCCGCGGAGTACAGCACCACGTCGTTCGAGGGCTTCGCGCGCGCCGCGGAGAAGAAGCGGTCGATCGCCTCGGCCGCCTGGAACGGGGTGTCGCCCTCGATGAGGGCCGTCTTGAAGCCCTCGGGCCGTGCGGTGCCGGCCCCGACTCGGATCACCTGGGCGTCCTTCGACAGGTCGGAGCCCTTCGGCTGCAGCCGGTTGAGCACGTCCTCGGTCACCGGGGGCAGCTCGCTCCCGTCCGTCAGCAGGATCGGGGCGCCGATCGGGCGCCCGACCAGCACGGACGCCGCGACTCCCGTGACCCAGTCGTCCTGTTCCACCAAGACCACCGCCGTCGGGCGGTCCGCGTCGCCGGTGGCGGGGTAGAGCGCGCTCGCCACCCCGGCGGCGTCCGCCGCGGCGTCGCTGCCCCCGACCCTCACGGTGTTGCGGGTGGCGGTCGAGGGGAAGCCGAGCTTCTCGGCGGCCTGCTCGTCGTCGCCCTTCACGCCGAGCTGCGGCGGCCGCGACTGCTCGTCGTCGGTGCTACAGCCGACGCCGGATAGGGCGATAAGGAGAAACAGGGCGGAAAGACGGCGCAATTCGCGGCGCACGATAGCTACGTGTGGCGCTTACACGCGGCGGGTATGAGTACGATTGACTAGTCAGTCAACCGGCCGGAGGCACAGAGAACCGTGGATTTCAGGCTCAACGACGAACAGCTCGAGTTCCAGCAGACCGCCCGCCGGTTCGCTGCCGAGGTCATCCGGCCGGTCGCCGCGCAGCACGATCGCGACGAGAGCGTGCCGTGGGAGGTCATCAAGGCCGCCCGCGAGTGGGGGCTCCACGGCCTCGAGACGATCCAGCGGATGGGGAACGACCCCGACGGCCTCTTGTCCTGCATCTACGCCGAGGAGCTGCACTGGGGCTGCGCCGGCATCGCGCTCGCGATCCAGGGCGGCTCGCTGGCCGCGGCCGGCATCGCGAGCTCCGGCTCGCCCGAGCAGATCGGCCGCTGGGTGCCCGAATGCTTCGGCATGGGCGACGAGATCAAGCTGGGCGCCTACGCGGTCACCGAGCCGAGCGCCGGCTCCGACGTGCGCTCGCTGCGCACGACCGCCAAGCAGGACGGCGACGACTGGATCCTCAACGGCACGAAGGTCTTCATCACCAACGGCGGCATCGCCGACGTGACGGTGGTGGTGGCAACGGTCGACCCGGACCTCGGACATCGCGGCCAGGCCTCGTTCGTGGTGCCGAAGGGCACGCCGGGCCTGTCGCAGGGCAAGAAGGAGTCGAAGCTCGGCATCCGTGCGTCGCAGACCACCGAGGTGATCCTCGAGGACTGCCGCGTGCCGATGGACCACCTGCTCGGCGGCTACGAGAAGCTTCAGAAGAAGCTCGACCGCGCGCGCTCGGGCGCCTCTACGGGCCGCTCCTCGAACGCGCTCGCGACCTTCGAGCTGACCCGCCCGCTTGTGGGCGCCTCGGCGCTCGGAATCGCACAGGCCGCCTACGAGTGGACGCTCGAGTACCTCGCCGACAAGGAGGAGGACGGCCAGCCGCTGCTCCAGCAGCAGCGCATCCAGCAGACGCTCGCCGACGTGGCGACCGAGATCGAGTCCGCCCGCCTGCTCGTCTGGCGCGCGGCCTGGATGGGCCGCAACGGCATCCCGATGACAGCCGGCCAGGGCTCGATGTCGAAGCTCAAGGCAGGCGATGTCGCGATGTGGGCAACCACCACGCTGATGGACCTCGTCGGCCCGTTCGCCCAGACGATGGACTGCCCGCTGGAGAAGTGGTTCAGGGACGCGAAGATCTACCAAATCTTCGAGGGCACGGCCCAGGTCCAGCGGCTCGTGATCGCCCGCATGCAGGCCACCCACTACAGCGACGCCGCTCAAGCGGCGGACAAGCCGACGGGCTCTGCGGTCGCTGACGCGGTGGCCGCGACCAACTAGCTCGCTTTAGGCGCGAGCGCGCTAAGGCCGCCAGCCGGGCGGGCGTACGCTTGCGGCGTGCGCCCGGCCCGGCCAGCCGCGGTCTTGCTAGCGCTCGCCGTGCTCGCGGGCTGTGACTCGGAGTCCTCTGACAAGCCTGACCCGTTGCACTCCTACGACGGCCGCGTGATCCGCGGCTGGCTTCTCGCCCTCGAGCGGCAGGACTACGAGCAGGCCGCCTACTACTTTGCGCCCGGGGCGCTCATCGACCAGGGCCGGCCGTACCGGCTGCGCACGCCGGCGCAAGCGCGGAACTTCAACGCCAGCCTCCCCTGCCGGGCGGACCTGATCCGGTTGAAGGGGAGCGGAGCCCACGTGCTCGCGACCTTCCGGATACGCGCTGGTCCGGGCGGGCCGTGCAGCGGTCTCGTCAAGGTCCGCTACACCATCCGCAAGGGCAAGTTCACCGAGTGGCGCCAGCTTCCGAACATCAGGCGCGACCCCGTTCCTGCTCAATCCGCTGCCGCTCCGCGAGCCGGGTGTCCCGGCGCAGCTGCGCCTCGCGCGCTCGCCTGGTCTCGTCCGGCGTCTCCGGCGCGACCGTCGGTACCTCGGTCGGATTGCCCTCGTCGTCCAGGGCGACCATCGTGAGGTAGGCGGTCGAGGTGTGCAGCACCTCGCCGCTGCGCACGTTCTCCGACTCCACGCGGACGCCGACCTCCATGGACGTGCGCCAGGCGGCGTTCACGGTGGCCTTCACGGTCACGAGCTGGCCGACGAACACGGGGTGGCGGAAGTTCATGCGGTCCATCGCGGCGGTCACGACCCGCGCGCCCGAGTGGCGAACGGCGGCAATGCCGGCCACCTCGTCGCAGAGGTGCATGATGATCCCGCCGTGCACGTTGCCCGTGGTGTTCGCGTCGGCGGGCCCCATCCAGCGGCTGAGGATTGAACTCGATGCGGACGGGGGACGTGGCTCCACTCGGGCCCGCAGACTACTCTTGGCCCAACTGAACACATCGGAGATGAGGAGACGACATGCCAGGGCTTGCCGGTCGCATGTCCACCGTGGTGAAGGCGAAGATCTCGAGAATGCTCGACCGGGCCGAGGATCCCGGCGAGACGCTCGACTACGGCTACCAGAAGCAGGTCGAGCTGCTTCAGAACGTGAAGAAGGGCATCGCCGACGTGGTCACGTCGAAGAAGCGCCTTCAGATGCAGACTCAGAAGCTGGAGCAGCAGGTCGTGAAGCTCGACACCCAGGCGCGCCAGGCGCTCGCCCAGGGGCGTGAGGATCTCGCTCGCACGGCGCTCGAGCGCAAGACGCTCGCCCAGACCGAGATGCAGTCGCTCGACCAGCAGGTCAAGGAGCTCGAGCAGCAGCAGGAGCAGCTGACCGCGAACGAGCAGCGGCTGCGCCAGAAGATCGAGCAGTTCCGCACCAAGAAGGAGGTCATCAAGGCCCAGTACTCGGCCGCCGAGGCCCAGGTGCGGATCTCCGAGGCGGCGAACGGAGTCGGCGAGGAGATGGCCGACCTCGGGCTCGCGATGCAGCGCGCCGAGGACAAGACCGAGACGATGCGCGCCCGCGCGTCCGCGGTCGAGGAGCTCGAGAAGGCCGGCGCCTTCGACGACATCACGGCGCTCGGCTCGGGCGAGGACGACATCGACCGCCAGCTCTCCGAGCTCACCAGCGGAGTCCAGGTGGACGACGAGCTGGCCAAGATGAAGGCTGAGCTCGGGTCCGGGGGCGGCGACTCGCCTGCCCTCGAGCAGGGGGAGGAGAAGGCGTGATCGTCCGCATCTCGGGAGAGGGGCAGTACAAGCTGCCCGACGAGGACGCGGGGCGCCTCAACGAGCTCGACAACAGGGCGGTCGCCGCGGTCGAGCAGGGTGACGAGACGGGCTTCAGGGAGCTGTGGAGCCAGATGCTCGAGATCGTGGCGAGCGACGGCAACGCGCTGCCCGAAGACGAGCTGGTCGAGTCCGACGTGATCCTGCCGCCGCGCGACATCTCCTTCAACGAGGCCAAGGGCGAGTTCAACGGCGAGGGGCTGATCCCGGACTGATGGACGAAGAGGCCTTCAACCTCTCGGTCCGTCGCTTTCTGAAGAAGCTGGGGGTGACCTCCCAGCGCGAGATCGAGCTCGCCGTGCGCGAGCTGCTCGACGCCGGCAAGCTCAGCGGCAACGAGACGCTCGAGGCCCGCGCGGTTGTGACCGTCGATGGCCTCGAGCGTGAGATCGTCGTTACCGGCGAGATCGCGCTCGCCGGCGAGGCGAGCGGCTCGCCGAAGTAGCGCGGGTTACTGGTCCGCGCCCTCGCCCTCGTGTGAATCGCCCCCGTCGCCCTCGATGACGACGACCTTGTAGTTCTCGTCGAGCCGGACGTCGACGGTCCTGCCGTCGTCGCCGGTGATCTCGACCTCCCACGTGGCGCCGTTCTCGCCGTCGCGCTCGACCGAGTTGGCGGTTCCGGGATGCGCGGCGAGCGCGGCCTCGCGGGCCCTGTCCGCCCCCGGACCGCTCACCTGCTCGTTTGCATCCTCGCCTCCGCCGGCCGCCACGGCCGCTCCGACGCCCCCGGCGCTGAGCGCCACGACCAGTCCACCTACTGCAATCTGCTTGCGAGTGATCTTCATGCGAGCAGTTCTAGCCCTGGGCTATGAGATGGACGTGAGAGTCCGGCAGCTCGACCCAGGCGTCCAGGCCACCGCCCTCGCGTGGCTCTCCGCCGGCGCGGCCGCCGTGCGACCTCGCGATCGCCTCGACGATCGCCAGCCCGAGCCCCGTGCCGCCGCGTGAGCGCGCGCGGTCGCCGCGGGTGAAGCGCTCGAAGGCGCGGCCGTCGAGGGAGGAGTCGAGCCCGGGCCCGCGGTCGCGCACGTGCAGCCGCACGTGGCCCTCGCCCGGCTCGGCGGCGAGCTCGATCGCGCCCTCGCCGTGGCGCAGGGCGTTGTCCACGAGGTTGGCGAGCGCCTGCTCGGCGCGCAGGCGGTCGGCGTGCAGTGCCAGGCCGTCGGTGGGCTCCACCCGCAGCTCCCGGCCTGCCTCGCCGGCGCGCGCCTCGAACCGGCGCGCCGTGGTGTGAAGGAGCTCGCCGGCGTCGAGCCGCTCGGGCCGCACCGGCAGCTTCCCCTCGTCGGCGCGCGCGAGCACCAGCAGGTCCTCGGCGAGCTGGACGAGGCGGTCGCTCTCAGCAGCGGCGGATGCCACTGCCGCGCGCAGCTCCTCGGCGCTCCGTCCCTCCCGCAGGGCGAGCTCCAGCTCGGCCTTGAGCAGCGCCAGCGGGGTGCGCAGCTCGTGGCTCGCGCTTGCCACGAAGCCGCGCTCGCGCTCCGCCGAGCGCTCCAGCCGCTCCAGCATCTCGTTGAGCGTCCCGCCGAGCTGCGAGAGCTCGTCGCCAGCCGGCGGCACGGGCAGCCGCCTCCCGCTTCCGAGGCGCGAGATCTCGGCCGCCTCCCGGCGCATCGCGCCCACCGGACGCAGCGCCGCCGAGGCGAGCCAGTAGCCGGCGAGGGCGGCGAGCAGGAGGGCGATCGGGCCGCCCGTGAGCAGCACCGTCCCCAGTGACGCCAGCGCCTCGTCGCGGTCCTCGCGCGTCGCGCCCACGACCACCACCCGGCTGTCCGTGGGCCGCGCGAGCAGCCGGACGCGCTCGTCGAAGCCGGCCACCGAGTCGCGGTTGAGGAACACGGGCTCGCGACTCGCGTGCGCAAGCTCGTCGGCGCTCAGTAGCGGCCGCCCGCGGAAGCCAGGGCTCGCGTACACGACGCTGCCGTCGCGTCCGAGCACCTGGGCCAGGCTCTCGTCACGAGCCACCAGCCGGTCCTGGTCGGGGGCGCCGAGCCCCGGGTCGCCGGCCACGGCGGAGAGGTCGTCGGCGCGTGAGCGCAGCGAGTTGTCGAGCGCCACCTCCAGGTCAGAGCCCACCCGTGAGTAGACGAACAGGCCCACGGCGAGCAGAACCACGGCCATCACCGCCGTGAAGGCCAGCGTCAGGCGGATGCGTACCGGCACCCGGCTCAGCTCGCACCCCCGTCCGCGCGCAGCCGGTAGCCCGCCCCGCGCACGGTCTCGATGCTTTTCACGCCGAACGGGCGGTCGATCTTCTCGCGCAGGTAGCGCACGTACACGTCGATCACGTTCGAGCGGTTCTCGTAGCCGAAGTCCCAGGCGTGCTCGAGCAGCTCCAGGCGGCTCAGCACGTCGCCCGGGCGGCGCATGAACGCCTCCAGCAGCGCGAACTCCTTCGTGGACAGTTCCACGCCCCGCTCCCCGCGCCAGGCCTGGCGGGTGGCCGGGTCGAGTCGCAGCTCGCCCACCTCGAGCACCGCGGGACGCTCCTTCTGGCCGCGGCGTACCAGCGCCCGCAGCCGCGCCGACAGCTCCGCAAACGAGAACGGCTTCGTCAGGTAGTCGTCCGCCCCGCCGTCGAGGCCGGCCACGCGGTCCTCGACGGAGTCGCGCGCGGTGAGCAGCAGCACCGGCGTCCAGACGCCGTCGTCGCGGAGCCGCCGGCAGGTCTCGAAGCCGTCGATGCCCGGGAGCATCACGTCGAGCACCAAGGCGTCGTAGGGCGCGGCGGCCGCCATCCAGAGCGCGTCCTCGCCACTGCGCGCCACGTCCACGGCGGCGCCCTCCTCCGTTAGGCCGCGGCGCACGAGCGCCGCCATCTTCACGTCATCCTCGACGACCAGCAGGCGCATCTGAGATGACGATGACACGCCGGAGATGAGAGTTCCATGAGTGTCGGCGCGCCTCGCACCGGGCCGACGAGGATCATCAGCACGGCTCCCAACCCGAGGCCGCGGCTGCCGAGCAGCGCGTGCAGGCCGGCCATCGCGCTTGCGATCGCCAGGACCGTGAGCGTGAGGACGCCCGAAGACCGGCCCGCGCGACGCGGGCCGGTCTTCGTCGTTCAAGCGTGAGAGCATCGGGCCGATGGAGCGCTCGCCGCGGGTCGCCGTCTCCGCGGCCTTTTTGATCCACTCGACGGTCTCGGGCACGTGGGCGCCGCGGCTGCCGGCGATCAAGGAGTCGCTCGAGCTCTCGGACGGCGAGCTCGGCACCGCGCTGGTCGGGTTGGCGGTCGGCCTCTTGATCGGGACCCGGGTGGCCGGGGCGCCGGTGGACCGCTTCGGGAGCCGGCCTGTGATGCGGGTCGGCTTTCCTCTGATGGCGGCCACGCTGGTGCTGCCCGGGCTGGCTGACAGCATCGTCACCCTGTTCCTGTCGCTGTTCGTGCTGGGACTTGCCAGCGGCGCGCTCGACGTGGCGATGAACGCCCAGGGCATCGAGGTCGAGCGCCACCTGGGGCGGCCGATCCTGTCGGGTCTCCACGGGCTCTGGAGCATCGGTCTCGGGCTCGGCGCCGGCCTGGCGGCGTTCGCCGCTGCGATCGGGGCCGATCCCCGGGAGCATTTTGCGGTGGTCGCCGCGGTTCTCGCCGTCGCCTCGCTCGTGTTCCTGCGTGGGTTGCTCGCGGCGCGCCGCCCGACGCCCGGCGACCCGGAGGAGGAGCAGGTGACCGTGCGCTGGACGCTGGCCCTCGTCCTGCTCGGCGTGATCGCGTTCTGCTCGTTCGTGGGAGAGGGCGCCGCCTCCGACTGGAGCGCGGTCTACATGACCCAGGAGCTGGACGCATCGGAGGCGCTGGGCGCGGTGGCGTTCGCGGCCTTCGCGGTCACGATGGCCATCGCGCGCTTCGCAGCCGACCCGCTGCGCGCCCACCTCGGAAACGTCCTGCTCGTGCGCGGCGGCTCGCTGCTCGCCGCGGCCGGCCTCGGCCTCGGCCTCCTGGTCCACGAGCCGGCGGCCGCGATCGCGGGCTTCGCCCTGCTCGGCCTGGGCCTGGCGCCGGTCGTGCCGATCGCGTTCAGCGCCGCGGGCGACCTCGACGCGCGCGCCACCGGCCGCCTGGTCGGCCGCGTGGCAACGCTCGGCTACGTGGGCTCGGTGGCCGGCCCGATCATGATCGGCTGGCTGGCGGAGGCAACGAGCCTGCGAATCGCGCTGGGCCTCGTGGTGCTGCTGGCACTCGTGATCGCCGCAAGCGCGCCCGCAGTCAACCCGCACCGGGCCACCTGAGGCGTCGAAGCTAATAGGGTCGCCTTCATGGCCGCAGGGGAGGCCTTCGACGCGGTGGTTGTCGGTGCCGGGGCCGCTGGATGCGTGGTGGCCGCGCGCCTCGCGGAGTCCGAGTCGCGTTCGGTGCTTCTGCTCGAGGCAGGTCCCGACCTCCGGGGCCACGTCCCCCACGAGATCCGCGACGCGTGGCAGATCACCCGCGATTTCGACTGGGGCTACACGTCTGAGCCCAACCCGCGCGGCAACGTCCAGAACGTGTGGAGAAACAAGCTGATCGGCGGCACATCGTGGGTCACCCGTTTCGCCCCGCGCGGCTCACCGGCGGATTACGACGCGTGGGCGGCGCTAGGGAACGCCGGGTGGAGCTTCGACGACGTGCTCCCGTACTTCCGGCGGCTCGAGGCGGACACCGATTTCGGCGACGCGCCCTGGCACGGCGACAGCGGCCCGATGCCGGTCCGTCGGTACCTCGAGCTCGACTACACGGAGCTCGGAGCGGCCGCGCTGCTGGCGCTCGAGGAGCTCGGCTTCCCGCCAGTCGAGGACCACAATCGACCGGGCGCCGTCGGCGCAGGCCGGATGCCGATGAGCTCACAGGATGGCCGGCGCGTGACCACCGCGGATGCGTATCTCCCGCTGGGCTCGACACCGCCGAACCTGACGGTCCGCCCAGACACGCACGTCGCCGAAGTCCGCTTCGAGGGAAACCGTGCCAAAGGAGTTCGGCTGCTCGACGGCGACGTCGTCGAGGCGAGCCGGGTGATTCTCTGCGCGGGGGTCTTCGGCAGCCCCGCGATCCTGATGCGGTCCGGCATCGGGCCGGCCGATCATCTGCGCTTGGTCGGGGTCCCGGTGCGCGTGGATTTGCCGGGCGTCGGCGCCAATCTGGCCGACCATCCGGCCGTGTCGATCGAGTGTGGCTACCGCGGGGCGGCGCGGAAGCAGCCGCTTCTGCACCTCATCGCCACGTTCCACAGCGCAACGATGGATAACGGCTCGGCGCCGGACCTCATGCTTTGGATGTCCGATCCGGAGGAACCCGCCGAAGGCCCGGCGAGCTTCGACATCGACGTCGTGCTGCTCAGGCCTCGTTCGCGGGGTCGGGTACGCCTGCGCTCGGCCGATCCCAAGCAAGCGCCGCACGTCGAGCTCCCTGCCCTGAGCGATCCCTTGGACGTGAAACGCTTGGCCGAGGGCTATCAGCGGGGGTTCGAGCTGGCGAATCGCGAGACGATCCGCCGTCACGGTGTCGACCCACCCACGCCGGCGCCACGCGGCGAGGAGCTGCTCGAACTCGTGGGCGCGGAGAGCTACTCGCTACCACACGTCGTCGGCACCTGTGCCATGGGGCCGTGGCCGGAGCAGGGCGCGGTCGTCGATCCATCGGGACAGGTCCATGGGACCGAGGGACTGAGCGTGGTGGACGCGTCGATCATGCCCGACGTCCCCTCGGGCTTCACCCACCTCCCGACCATCATGATCGCCGAGCGCCTGTCGGCACAGGCCAGCGCTACTTCCCCTCAGGATCGGGGTTCTACGCTTGAGCAACCAGGAGGCTGGCCCGTATGACCCTCATCGCTTGGAAGCGCGGCGTTCTAGTGGTCACGGGAGCTCTGGTTGCCGCTATCGGGATCGCCGCCTCGGCTCAGGCGACCTTCCCCGGCGGCAACGGCCGGATCGCGTACACCTGGAGCCTTGGCGGCGAGGCCTTCGAGGATGGTCCGAGGCCGGGGCTCGTCGGGATTGTCAGCGTTCGTCGCGACGGCCTGGGCAGGCGGCTCGTGGCACGCGGGGGCACCCAACCCTCGTATTCGCCGGACGGACGCCGGATCGCGTTCCTGCGCTCGCATCATCGCGTTTGGGTGGCGCGCGCGGACGGCCAGGGCGCCCGGGCGGTGACGCCGAGCGACTGGCTGGTGGGCGAGTACGAGTGGTCGCCCGGCGGAAGCCGTGTCGCGTTCGAGCGTAACTTCGTGAGCAGCGGCGGATCGGCGCTCTACAGCGTCAGGCCCGACGGAACGGGGCTGCAGCGCCTGCTGAAGTCGCCGCTGGGCATCGAGCTGTCTGACGGAGCTTGGTCTCCAAACGGGAAGGCGATCGTCTACGACCAGACCAGCATCACGGGGCGGACGCTGGTGCGCTTCGTCCGCGCCGGCCAGATAACCACGTTGGCGCGCCCGGCGTTCGGCGCCACCTGGTCCAGACGCGGCCTGGTCGCATACACCACGACGCCAGCCGGGGGAGGGCTCGACCAGGTCTGCGTCACGCGTCCCGACCCCGCGGCCACTCGCCGCTGCATCGGCTTTGCGGACGCCGCCGTGTCGGACCCCACCTGGTCGCCCGACGGCCGCCGGCTGATGGTCATGTACACACCGCAGGGCGGAGGGCAGGCCGAGATCTGGATCGTACGGCCGGACGGAACGGTCCTCACCCGGGCGCCGAGGGGCAGCGTGTTCCCGATCTGGTCGCCCGACGGAAGCCGTCTCGCCTTCAGCGAGGCCAGGTTCGCCGGCGAGCCGCGGCTCGAGTTCGAGGACCTGTGGGTGATGCACCTGGACGGCTCGGTCAAGCGCCGCCTCGTCCGCGGCGGGCAGGTCAACTCGCCGGACTGGCAGCCGCGGCCCTAGAGGGCCTCCGCGCCCGGGGTTGGGCGCTTTCCCTGGGCAAATGGAAAGGGAAAGCGCCCAACCCGGAGCGAGAGTCGCGTGTCGCGCCTGCGCGCGCGGCGCGCCCGCGCCCTAGAGCGGGATGTCCCACAGCGGGAACCAGCGGGCCATGTCCTCTTCCCATGGCAGCTCGGCTCCGAGCTGGGACTGGATGCGCAGCTCGCGCTCGGTGTCGCGCGCCTGCTCGCCCTTCGCCGGCACGAACGGGTAGTAGGCGCCGCGCTTGAAGTTGTAGATGAAGTAGATCGGCTTGGCGTTCTCCTCGAAGCCGAACACGGCGGCGAGGACGCGGTCGCCGTAGCCGGCGCTCTCGAGCTGGCTCGAGACCGTGTTGATCGCGACCACGAGGTCGTCGAAGTCCGGGTCCTCGAGGATCAGCCAGCGGTAGCCGTACTCGTCGTCGTGCGTCTTGATCTTGGTGCCGGTGTCCGCCGCGGTGCCGGCGAGCAGCTCCTCGGTCTCCTTCACGATCTGCTGGAAGTCCGCGGTGCCGAGCGGCTGGAAGACGATCCCGGCGCGGCCGCGGTGCTTCAGGCCGAGCCCGGTGTCGAGCGTGATGTTCGCCGTCGTCATCGCGAACAGCCGGTCCGGCGCGGGCGTCTTGAGCTTGCGCCTCCCGCCGAGCAGCGCGTCGAGGAACCCCATCAGCGGCTGAGCACTAGGCCGAGGCCGTGCCCTGGAGCGAGCGCTCGAGCTGCTGGAGACGCTCGATCCGCTTCTCCATGGGCGGGTGCGTGGAGAACAGCGCCTGGAGCAGGCTCTTGACGCGCACCGGCACGATGAAGAAAGCGTTCATGCGCTCGAGCCGCTCGGCCTCGCGCAGGTCGCGCTGGGGCAGCTGCTTCACCTGGTTCGAGATCTTCACGAGCGCCGACGCCAGCGCGCTCGGCCGGCCCGTGACGATCGCGGCGCCGCGGTCGGCCGCGAACTCGCGGTAGCGCGACAGCGCCATCATCAGGAAGAACGAGACCACGTAGACGACGAACGAGACCAGCAGGATCACGATGAAGCTGGGGTTGTCGTCGTCGCTCTGCCCGCCTCCGAAGAAGAATCCGAACTGGAGGATGATCGCCGCGAGGCTGGCGAAGAAGCTGGCGATGGTCATGATCAGCACGTCGCGGTGCTTCACGTGCGCCAGCTCGTGCCCCATCACGCCCTCGAGCTCACTCGGGGACAGGGTGCGCATGATTCCGGTGGTGGCGCACACGGTGGCGCTCTTCTGGCTGCGGCCGCACGCGAACGCGTTCGGCAGATCGGTGTCCGCCACGGCGATGCGCGGCTTCGGAAGGTCGGCCTGGATGCAGAGCTTCTCGACCATCGCGTGAAGGCCGGGCGCCTCCTGCGGCGAGACGACCTTCGCCCCCATCGCCGACAGCGCGAGCTTGTCCGAGAAGAGCAGCTGAGCGAGCGACAGTCCGCCCAGGACCACGACCAGCGTCACGACGCCGGCGCCCGCCTGGACCAGCACGACGAAGAACGCCACATAGAGCAGCCCCAGCAGGAACAGCGTCAGCAGTATGCGGGCCTGAAGCCCTGGGTCTCTGGGGAACACTGCTTTCTGCCTGGCCATGACAGGAAGATTAGTGGAGGCTGGGTGCGTTCTTGCAAGGGCAGGAGATCGGCTTGCCGGGACGAGGCGCCTTGCTAGAGTGCCGCCCTGCCGAGCGCTGAATTCCCCTGCATAACGCATGGAAACGGGGGGAACCCGGCGGCGCTCACGCCGTGATGAAGAAGACCCTTCTGCTTCCAATAGCGCTGGCCGTTCTGGCCTTCCTCGTGTTGCCGATGCCCGGCCTCTCGGCGCCGTTGTCCTCGCGCATCGAGCAGAAGCGCGAGCAGATCGAGCAGCACAAGGCGAAGGAGGGCGTGCTCAGCACCACGATCGAGCGCTTCAACACCCGCATCGACGCGGTCCAGGGCGAGATCAGCGCCACCGAGCGCCGTCTCGCGCGCGTGCAGAGCAGCCTCGACCGACAGAAGGCGCGGCTGCTCGCGGTGCGCAACCGCCTGGAGGCCGCGCGCGACCGGCTCGAGCGGCTCCGCAGCGAGCTCGTGACCGCGCGCCGGGTGCTGGCGGCGCGGCTCGTGGAGATCTATAAGGCCGACTCGCCCGACGCCCTCACCGTGATCCTCTCCTCCGACGGCTTCGGCGACCGGCTCGAGCGCGCCGAGTTCCTCGACCGCATCTCGGACCAGGACCGCGAGATCACCGACCGGGTGCGCGGGCTGCGCGACCGGGCGCCC
>DASUQG010000315.1:0-2907 GCA_036280695.1 Thermoleophilaceae bacterium | reverse complement strand
GTGATTCTGGTCTTCTTCGGCATCGGGTACGCGCTCGGGCGGCTCTTTCTGTAGGGCGCGCCCAGTACACTCGCGCGTTCAATGGGCCTGATTGCCATGTTCGGCATTGAAAACAGCGGGCTGGCATTGGCCGTCAATTTGCTGCTGCTGTTCCTCGTCGTCATCTGGCTGGCGCTGGTCTACTGGACCTACAGCGACGCGCACCGCCGGATCGCCGATCCGATGCTGGTGGCGTGCGCCACCGCGGCCTCGCTGTTCCCGTTCATCGGGACGATCGTGTACCTGATCGTGCGCCCGCCGGAGTACCTCGACGACGTGCGCGAGCGCGAGCTCGAGATGGCCGCCGCGCAGGCGCGGCTCGCCCAGCTCGAGCACCAGCACTGCCAGTACTGCGGGTTCGAGACGGAGAAGACGTTCCTGCGCTGCCCCAGCTGCCTGCGCCGCCTCAAGGAGCCGTGCACGGTATGCGGCAAGCCGCTCGACCCGCGCTGGAAGATCTGCCCCTACTGCGAGGCCGAGGTGGGCCAGGCGGCGGAGGGCCGCCGGCCACGCCCGCGGCGAGCGGCGGCCGCGGGAGCGGTGCCTCCGCGGCAGGCGCGGCCGTCGTCGTCATCCAGGCAGGGCGGCCCGCCCGACGCCACGGTCGAGCGGCCGGCCCGCGCGGCCCGCGACCGGCCGCAGTCCGCCGGGTGATCCCGGCCGCCGGGCGCAGGAGCGCCGGGCGCCAGCCCTTTAGTGCAAGACCGAATAAGGAGACCAGATGGACCGCACCCTGATCCTGGTGAAGCCGGACGCGTTCGAGCGCGGGCTCACCGGTGAGGTGATCGCCCGTTTCGAGCGCAAGGGCCTGAGGATCGTCGCCATGAAGCACATGACGGTCGACCGCGAGCTGGCCGAGGAGCACTACGCCGAGCACGCGGAGCGGCCCTTCTTCGGCGACCTCGTGGACTTCATCACCGGCGGGCCGCTGGTGGCCATGGTGCTGGAGGGCCACGAGGCCGTGACCGCCGCACGCCAGGTGATCGGCGCGACCAACCCGCTCGAGGCCGCGCCGGGCTCGATCCGGGGCGAATACGGGCTCGAGGTGCAGACCAACCTCGTGCACGGCTCCGACTCGCCCGAGTCGGCGCAGCGTGAGAGCGCCCTGTTCTTCCCGGAGCTTGGAAGCTGAGCGCCTGATCCTTGCGTCGAGCTCGCCCCGCAGGCGGGCGATCCTCGAGCAGCTCGGCGTGGACTTCACCGTCGATGCCCCGGACGTGGAGGAGCTCCGCGAGGGCGACCCGCGCGAGCTCGTGGTCCAGAACGCGCTGCTCAAGCTGCGCGCCGTGCCCGGCGAGCGGGTGCTCGCCGTGGACAGCATGGTGGTCTGGGACGGCCGCGCCCGCGGCAAGCCCGCCGACGCCGCCGAGGCGGAGCGCTGGCTCGGCGAGCTCTCAGGGCGCTGGCACGAGGTGATGGGCGGGATCGCGGTGCGCGAGCGCGGCGAGGAGCGCACCGGCGTGGCCGTGACGCGCGTGCGCTTCCGCGAGCTGAGCCCGGCCGACATCGGGCTCTACCTCGCAAGTGACGAATGGCGCGATCGCGCCGGCGGCTACGCGATCCAGGAGCTCGGCGCGATGCTGGTGGAGGAGATCGAGGGCGACTACTTCAACGTGGTGGGCCTGCCGGTGCCCGCCCTGCTGCGGCTGATGCCGTCGCTGTTGCAGCGATAGTTTGGGGTCCTGGCAGTCGTCTAGACTGCGGGGCGCCTAGGGGCGCGGCCCGATGCGCGCGTCCCGACTTCACCGATCCGACCGCGAATGGGCTTCTTCAGCTACCTCACAGGTATGGGCGGCCGCGACATGGCCGTGGACCTCGGGACCGCCAACACGCTCGTGTACGTGCGCGGGCGCGGAATCGTGCTCTCCGAGCCGTCCGTTGTGGCCATCGACTCGCGCACCGGAGAGGTGCACGCCGTCGGGATCGAGGCGAAGCGCATGCTCGGTCGGACGCCCGGGACGATCCAGGCGATCCGCCCCCTGAAGGACGGCGTGATCGCGGACTTCGACGTGACCGAGCAGATGCTCCGGCACTTCATCCAGAAGGTGCACCAGAACCGCTGGGCGCACCCGCGCGTGGTGGTGTGCGTGCCGTCGGGGGTCACCGGGGTTGAGAAGCGCGCGGTCGAGGAGGCCTGCCTCAGCGCGGGCGCGCGCCAGGCCTACCTGATCGAGGAGCCGATGGCGGCCGCAATAGGCGCCGGCCTCCCCGTGGGCGAGCCCACCGGCAACATGGTCGTCGACATCGGCGGCGGCACCAGCGAGGTTGCGGTGATCTCGCTCGGTGGCATCGTCGTGTCGCAGTCGATCCGCATCGGCGGCGACGAGCTCGACGAGGCGATCATCAACTACGTCAAGCGCGAGTACAAGCTCATGATCGGGCAGCAGACCGCCGAGGAGGTCAAGCTCGAGATCGGCTCGGCCTTCCCGCTCGCCGAGGAGGTTCAGGCCGAGATCCGCGGCCGCGACCTCGTCTCCGGCCTGCCCAAGACGATCGTGCTCACGAGCGAAGAGGTCCGCATGGCGCTCGAGGAGCCGCTCCAGGCGATCATCGACGCGGTCAAGGAAACACTCGACCGCACCCCGCCGGAGCTGGCCTCGGACATCATGGACCGCGGAATCATGCTCGCCGGCGGTGGCGCGCTCCTCCAGGGGCTCGACGACCGCCTGCGCGACGAGACCCAGATGCCGGCGCACCTCGCCGAGTCACCGCTCACATGCGTGGCGGTCGGCTCCGGCCGCAGCCTCGAGGAGTTCGAGGCCATCCACCGCAGCAACAAGAATTCCCGAAACAACCGGCGGCGGTAGTCCCGCCGCGCGGAGGGCGCTAGGCGTGTACGACAGGAAGGTGGTCCGCAGGCGGCGGGCG
>DASUQG010000314.1:0-4968 GCA_036280695.1 Thermoleophilaceae bacterium | reverse complement strand
GGACCTTCCCTTCAGGCGTTTGCAGCTACTCCAGCGCGCGCTCGCGAGCGTGGAGCGCTATGACGACGGAGCCATCACGATCGCCCACCTCGTCAAGGGCGACTACGAGGAGACCGGCGCGCTCGAGACCGACTCCGAGGGCGTTGTCGACCATATGCGGGCTGTCGAGGGGACGCGGGTGGCGGTGCTGGTGCGCGAGCTGCTCTCGGACGACCGCCACGGCATGCGCAAGGTCAGCCTGCGGGCCACCGACGGCACGGTCGACGTGTCGCGCATCGCGCGCCAGTTCAACGGCGGCGGCCACCCGCAGGCGGCGGGGTTCTCGACCGCAGTGCCCTACCCCGAGCTGGTGAACCAGCTGCGCGGGCACGTGCGCGACCAGCTACTCGCCGGCTAGCGGGCTAATGGACGGCGTGCTCCTGCGGGCTAAGCCGGCGGGGGTGACCTCGCACGACGTTGTCGCGGAGGTGCGGCGCTCACTCCCGCGCGGAACCAAGGTCGGCCATGCCGGCACGCTCGATCCGTTCGCCACCGGCCTGCTGCTCGTGCTGGTGGGCCGCGCGACCCGCGCGCAGCGGTTCCTGATGGCGCTGCCGAAGACCTATCGTGTGGTCGCGCGGCTCGGCTGGACGTCGTCCACGGGCGACCGCGACGGCGAGCTGGTGGAGACCGGCCGCGTGCCCAGCGAGCTCTCGATCCCGGTGGGCGAGCAGATGCAGACGCCGCCGGTGTACTCGGCGGTCAAGGTGGGCGGAAGGCGCGCCTACGAGCTCGCTCGCAGCGGCGAGACGCCCGAACTCGCCGCGCGGCCCGTCACGGTGCACCGCGCCGAGCTGCTCGCGCACGACGCCGAGCGCGCGGAGTTCGAGATCGAGTGCTCCTCTGGCACGTATGTGCGGACTCTCGTCACGGACCTGGGTGACGCCTACTGCGAGGAGCTCGAGCGCACGGCGATCGGTCCGTTCCGGCTCGACGAGGCGGACCCGGAGCGGCTCGTGCCGCTGCGCGACGCGCTGGCCTTCCTCCCTGAGCGCGTGCTCTCGGCCGAGGAGGCCGCCGCGGTGAGCCACGGGCGAGCGGTGCCGCTCGGAGCGGCCACCGACGGCGAGCACTTCCGACTCACGCACGCGGGCGAGCTGCTTGCGATCGCGGAGCCGCGCGCGGCCGAGCTCAAGCCCGTCGTAGTGTTCGCCCCGGCATGAGGGTGGTGTCACTCAGCGATGTAAAGCCCGGCTCGCGGCCGCGCAGCGTGGCGATCGGAACGTTCGACGGCGTGCATCGCGGTCACCGCGAGGTCATCCGCGGCGCCGACACCGTGCTCACCTTCGACCCTCATCCGCTGTCCGTGATCCATCCGGAGGCCACGCCGAAGCTGATCAGCACCTTCCCCGTGAAGCGCGACCTGATCGCCGGGCTCGGCGTGGAGGAGCTCGTCGTCATCCCCTTCGACAAGAGCTTCTCGGAGCAGAGCGCGGAGGACTTCGTGCAGCACGTGCTGGTGGACCGGCTCGGCGCCGGCCAGGTCTCGGTGGGCGAGAACTTCCGCTTCGGGAAGGGCGCGCGCGGCACGCCCGAGTTCCTCAGCTCACGCGACGAGTTCGAGACGCGCGTGGTCCCGCTGGTCGAGGCCGCCGGCGAGACGATCTCGTCGAGCCACATCCGCGGCCTCGTGGCGGCCGGCGAGGTTGACCAGGCAGCGGAGTTCCTGGGCGAGCCGTTTTTGTTCGAGGGCGTGGTGGTACCCGGCGACAAGCGCGGCCGCGAGCTCGGGATGCCCACCGCCAACCTCGTGCCGGACGACGCCTACGTCACGCCCGGCCACGGCGTCTACGCCGCCTGGGCGAACGGCCACCCCGCGGCGGTCAACGTGGGAGTCCGCCCGACATTCGCAACCGGCCGAGGCCTGCTGGTGGAGGCCCACCTGATCGGCTTCGACGAGGACATCTACGGAGAGACCCTGCGGATCGCCTTCCTGGAGCGGCTGCGCGGCGAGAAGCGCTTCGAATCCGTAGACGAGCTCGTCGCGCAGATGAACCGCGACGTCGAAGAGGCGAAGCAGATCACCTCTTCGCGCTAGCGGAGCGCGGGTGTAACGTCGCAGGGTGCGTGGGAACGCGGAGCGCGTCGTGTTCCTGGTGGCGGTCGCGGTGATCGCCATTCACGTTCTCGACGACTCGTTCATCCAGCCGGAGCCCGGCACCTCCGCCGGCCACCACCTTGTGAGCGGGCTCGTGCCGCTGGCGGCCCTGGCGATCGCCGCGGCCGTGTACCCACGGGTGCGTCCGGGCGCCCGCGCGACGCTCGCCATCCTGATCGGCGCATTCGGGATCGTGGCCGGGCTCGAGGGCTGGTACTACACGGGGAAGGTCGGGGCCTCGGGCGACGACTACACCGGTCTAGTGACCCTCCCCGCCGGGGTGGTGCTGGTGCTGCTCGGGATCGTGACGCTCTGGCGCTCGCGTCGGACGGACGGGAGTCGTGGGCGGCGCTATGTGCGCCGAGCGCTCGTCGGCCTGGCGGCCGTGATCGTAGGCGGAGCGCTCGTGATCCCGTTCATGATGGCCTACGCCTACACGCACCTGGGGCGGGCTGTGGTTCCTGACCCTGACCTCGGCGGCGCCGAGTACGAGGACGTGAAGTTCGAGACGAGCGACGGCCTCGAGCTGGAGGGCTGGTACATCCCGTCGAAGAACCGGGCCGCCGTGATCGCGTTTCCCGGCCGCAGCGGTCCGCGCGAGGCGGCGAGCTTCCTCGCGCGGCACGGCTACGGAGTGCTGCTCTTCGACCGGCGCGGGGAGGGAGACAGCGAGGGGGATCCGAACGCGCTGGGCTGGGGCGGCACGAAGGATCTCGAGGCGGCGATCGCGTTCCTGCGAACGCGGTCCGACGTGGACCCCGAGCGCATAGGAGGCATCGGGCGCTCGGTCGGCGGCGAGATGCTGCTCGAACTGGCGGCCGAGACGGACGATTTGAAGGCGGTCGTGTCGGAGGGTGCGGGCATCCGCTCCGTCCGCGAGGCGAGCGAGCTGTCGGGTGGCGCAAAGTGGACCTCGCTGCCGACCTGGGGCGCGATAACGCTCGGGACGGCGATCTTCGGGAACGAGAGCCCGCCGCCGAACCTGATGGGATTGGTCGGCCGCATCGCCCCGCGCCCCGTGTTCCTGATCTACGCGGACCGCGGGCAGGGCGGCGAGAACCTGTCTGCCGATTACCACGAGGTGGCCGGCGAGCCGAAGCAGCTCTGGAAGACCGACAGCGGCCACACCGGCGGATACGACGCCGCCCCGAGGGAATACGAGCGCCGGGTGGTGCGCTTCTTCGACGAGTCGCTGCGCTGAGAGGCGATACTTTGAGTCCGTGAACCCGCCGGACTCGGACTCGCTTCCGGGCCGTCAATACGTAGCGCTCGCGCTTGTGGTTCTGGCTTCGGCTGCGATCGTGCTCGCGCTCGTGGCGGCGTACGCGCGCCAGGCGGCCGTGGATTCGGATCAGTTCGCCAACCGGGCCACGACGGCACTGCGTGACGACAGCGTGCGCTCACTGATCGCCCAGAAGGTCACCGACGATGTGGTGCTAAGGAACGAGGAGGACCTGATCGCCGCTCGGCCGATCATCGAGTCGGTCGCGTCGGAGATCGTCGGAGGGCGGGCGTTCACGGGACTGTTCCGGAAGGCCGTGCGTGACCTTCACCGTGCGCTGTTCAAGCACGACAGGAACACGGTCACGCTCACCATTACCGATGTCGGCACCGTGCTCGCGGCGGCCCTCGAGCAGCTGCGACCGGCGCTCGCCGACGAGCTCAAGTCCACCGAGCGGGTGGAGCTCGTGACGAGCGACATCGGCAGCCTCAGCGCCACGCTCGCCGACATCTCCGAGCGCGTCCAGCTGCTCGCTCTGTTTCTGCTGCTGCTCTCCCTCGCGCTGGTGGCCGGTGCGCTCGCGATCTCATCCGACCGCAGGCAGACGGTCGTGCAGCTCGGCGTGGGCACCGCAGTGGCCGGCGTTCTGCTCGTGATGGCATACGCGGTCACTCGCTCGATTGCCGTCGGGCACGTGGAGGGCCCAGAGGAGCAGGCGGCCGCGCGCGCCGTCTTTGACGCCTTCCTGGGCGACCTGCGCACGGCGGCGTGGATCGTGGCGGCGTCGGGGGCAGTGGTCGCCGCCTCCGCTGCCTCGCTGATCGAGCCGCGCCCACTCGGGGAGCCGCTCCGACTTGCCGCGCGGTGGCTCGCCACCGAGCCGCGCCGCCCGGTCCTCCGGGTTCTGCGCGGAGCGGGCTTCGTGGTGGCGGGTGTGGTGGTCCTGATCGAGCGCAACGCCGTCCTCTCGCTGTTGCTCACGGCGCTCGGCGTCTACCTGATCTACGAGGGCGTGAGCGCGGTGCTTCGGCTCGTGTACCGGCCCGAGGAGCGCGAGGAGGAGGAGCCAGCCGAAGCGCCGGCCAGGCCGGCCGAGCGTCGGCGGCGGCTCGGGGTCGCGATCGTGCCGGCGGCGGTGATCGCCGTGGTGGTGGCGTCCTTCCTCGGCAGCGGCGGCACCACGACGGCGGCGCCCGCCAAGGGGCCCTGCAACGGCCGTATGGGGCTGTGCGACCGCGCGTTCGACCGGGTTGCGCTCGCAACGACCCACAACTCGATGTCCGTGCCACTCCCCGGCTGGTACTCGTCCATGCAGGAGCGGCCGATCGCCGACCAGCTCGACGACGGCATCCGCGGCCTGCAGATCGACACCCATTACGCCGATCGCCTGCCGAACGGCAGGGTCCGCACGTTCTTCGGCAGCAACGACGAGCTGCGCCGGCGGGCCATGGCGGACGGTGTGAGCGACGAAGCCGTGCTGGCGGCCCTGCGCATCCGGGACCGCCTCGGGTTCGAGGGCAAGGGCAAGCGCGGCATGTACCTCTGTCACTCGTTCTGCGAGCTCGGGGCGACCCGGCTCGACTCGGTGCTCGAGGACCTGCACACGTTC
>DASUQG010000313.1:0-3988 GCA_036280695.1 Thermoleophilaceae bacterium | reverse complement strand
GGTCGAGCAGCTCGCGGCAGGCTACGGCAGCGAGCCGGTGCTCGAGCACGTGACCCTGGAGGCGCGGGCTGGCCAGTCGGTGTGCGTGCTCGGCCCGAACGGCGGCGGCAAGACGACCCTCTTCCGGGTGCTCCTCGGCGAGCTCGAGCCGACCGCCGGGAGCGTCGAGCTCAGCGGTCGCCCCGCCTACATGGCGCAGACCGAGAGGACGCGGCTCGACTTCCCGGTCACGGCGCTCGACGTGGCCCTGATGGGCACGCTCGCGGCGGGGCGCTGGTGGCTGCCCCCGCGCCGCACGGAGCGGGACGCCGCCGCGGTCGCGCTCGAGCGAGTGGGCCTCGGGGATAGGGCCGGCGTTCGCTTCGGCGAGCTCTCCGGTGGCCAGCGCCAGCGCGCGCTGCTAGCGCGCGCGCTCGTCCAGGACGCGCGCGTCCTGCTGCTCGATGAGCCGCTCTCCGGCGTGGACCCCGCGAGCGCCAGGCTGATCAACCGAGTCTTCGACGAGCTGCGCTCGGAGGGCCGCGTGCTGCTCGTGGCGAGCCACGACGTGGAGAGCGCCCGCTCGTTCGACCTCGTCCTCTGCCTCAACCGCCACCAGGTGGCGTTCGGCGCGCCGGCCGAGACCCTCAACCGCGCGGCGCTCCAGGCGACCTACGGACACGAGCTGATCGTGCTCGAGGACGGCGGCGGCACGCGCGCGGTCACCGTCCAGCACCACGAGCACGGGCACTGACATGGAAGTGCTCGACTTCCTCGTCGACCCGTTGCGCTCCGGCATCGACCGGCGCGCGCTGCTCGAGCTCGCGCTGGTGGGAGGGTTCTGCGGCGCGCTTGGCTTCTGGGTGGTGACCGAGCGGCTGGCGTACAGCGCCGAGTCGCTCTCGCACGGCCTGCTCCCGGGCCTGGTGCTCGCGGCGCTCGCCGGCGCGCCCCTCCTCCTCGGCGCCGCCGGCGGCGCCCTCGTGGCCGCCGCGCTGATCGCCTTCGCGGCTCGCGACCCGCGCGTGGGCCCGGATACCGGCACCGCGGTGGCGGTCACCGGACTGGTGGGGCTCGGCGCGCTGCTGGCGCTCGCGCCTGAGTCGCCACAGCGACTGGAGGAGCTGCTGTTCGGCGACCCCCTCGGGGTAACGGACGGCGACCTGGCAGCGGCGGCGGTACTGCTCGTGCTGGGCGGGGCCGCGCTCGTGGCGCTGCATCGCCCGCTGTCGGCCGCGGCCTTCGACGCCGGGGGCGCCGCCGCCGTGGGCTTCCGGCCGGCACTCCTGCGGCTCGTCCTGCTCGTGCTGCTCGCCGCCGCCGTGGCGGTGGCCGTGCAGGGACTCGGCACCCTGCTCGTGCTGGCGGTGCTGATCGGTCCGCCGCTGGCCGTGAGGCATCACGCGCGCAGCCCCGCGCGAGCGATGCTCGCCGGCGCCGCGGTGGCGGTGCTGGCGGGGGTCGTCGGCATCGAGGTCTCGTTCCACGCGCACAGCGCAGCCGGCGCGTCGGTGGCCCTGGCGCTCTGCACGGCCGCTGCGCTCGGGAGCGCGCTCAGGCCGTCGCCGGGCGCGGGGCGGCGCGGCGCGTGGCCACGATCCCGGCGCCGAGCGCAAGCATCGCCAGGGCGATGAGCTGTGCCTGGGTGAGGCCGACGACCACGTCCTCGTTGCGGCGTATGAACTCGACCAGGAAGCGCTCGATCCCGGCGAAGATCAGGTAGAGGCCGAAGAGCATCCCGGGCGCCACGCGGTCGCGGAACCGCCACAGGACCACGCCGGCCAGCCCCATCGCCAGCGTCTCGTAGATGGGAGTCGGGTGGACCTCGTCGGTGGTGGGCACGGTGCCGTCGGGGTAGGCCATCGCCCAGGGCAGGTCGGACTGGGTGCCGTAGTCGCCATCGCCGGAGAGCTGGCAGCCCACGCGCCCGACGGCATAGCCGATGGCGAGCGGCACCGCGGCCGTGTCGAAGAGCTCCCACCCGAGCCAGCGCCGCCAGCGCGCCCAGAGGATCACGCCCAGCGCACCGCCGACGAGTCCGCCGAACCAGACGAGCCCGGACCCGGAGAAGATGTTGCCGAGCAGGTCGTGGGAGACCTTGTCCCAGTTCTGGAGTAGGTAGTCCACGCGCGAGCCGACGAGGCCTCCGATCAGCGCGGCGAAGACCATCTCGTACGCCCAGTCCGGCGGGCGGCCGAGCTCCGCCAGCCGCCGGTTCACCAGCAGGCCCGAGGCCAGGAAGGCGAAGGCGAAGCAGATCCCGAACGTCTTCAGCTCGAGTGGGCCGATGTGAATCTCTGGCTGCACCGGGGGGCGAAACCTAGCGGGGAGGCCAACCGGCGCCTACCATTGATCGCTGTGCGGAGAGGCGTCCTCGCCACCTTTCTCTGTGCGGCGCCGCTCCTGGCAGCGCCTGCGCAGGCGTCCACAGGCCTCGTGGAGCGTGAGGCCCTGCGCGAAGCGCTCCGCCACAGCGCCCGCGCCTCGCGCGGCGGCGTGGTGCCGCTGCCGCTCCCCGAGCCCGCGCGTGCGTCCGCGGCCACGGCGTCGAGCGAGCTTGCAGCGGTGGCCCGCTCCACCGGCCCGGAGCGCGTGCTGATCGGCGCCCGCACGCACGCGGACCTCGACGGCCTGGCGGCGAAGCTCCGCGGCCTCGGCTCCGAGCCCGAGCTGTTCGAGACGATCGGCGCACTGGCGGCCACGGTCCCGTCCGGGGCGGACGCGGTCGCCGCGCTGCGCGACGACCCGCGCGTGGCCTACATCGAGCGCGACCGCACGCTGCGGATCGCGGCCGACCCCTTCGACATGCCGGACCTCGCGAACCCGCCGACGTTTCTCAAGTTCACCTGGGCGTACGACGCGGTGCGCGCCGGTGAGGCGCTCGCCACCGTCGGCGGTGGCTCGGCCCGCACGGTGTCGGTGATCGACACGGGCCTCGACGTGAACCACCCCGAGTTCGCCGGCCAGGTCGCCCGGGTGTTCGACACGACCTCCGGCGGCGCGGGCGTGACCGATGCCGTCGGCCACGGCACCTTCGTGAGCGGCCTGATCGGGGCGCTCGACGGCAACGGCCGCGGCGGCAAGGGCGTGGCCGGCACCACCAAGCTGGTGGCGGTGCGCGCCTCGATCGACGGCAGCTTCACCGTGGGGGACCTGATCAGCGGGATCGACTTCTCCATGCGCAACGGCGTGGACGTGATCAACCTCAGCCTCGCCGGGGAGGGATTCACCCTGACCCAGGCGCGTGCATTCGAGGCCGCCTTCTTCAACGACGTGCTGCCGGTCGCGGCCGCGGGCAACAAGGCTCAGGAGGGGAATCCGCTCGAGTTCCCCGCGGCGGCGATCGGCGGGCGGCGCGGCGGCCGCGGCATCGGCCTGTCGGTGGCGGCCACGAAGCCCGACGGCACGGTCGCCGCCTTCTCGGACCACAACGACTTCGTCAGCCTTGCGGCGCCAGGCGCAAGCGGCGGCAGCTGCAGGTACGGGGTGTTCTCGACCCTGCCCGCCAACGGGGGGACCGAGTGGGACGACCCGACGAACCCCTGCAACAGCGTCTTCACGGACGGCAGCGCGCGCTACGCCTACGGCGAGGGCACCAGCTTCGCGGCGCCGATCGTATCCGGCCTCGCCGCGCTCGCCTGGCAGGCAGAGCGCCGGCTCGCCTCGGAGCAGGTGGCCGACGTGATGGTGCGCTCGGCCAACGGCAGCGGCTGGAACGAGTTCACGGGTGCCGGCGTCGCGGACGGCAAGAAAGCGGTCGACGTCGCGGCGAAGTACGACGTGATCGACCCGCGCGCCCGCGGGCGCGCACGGCGTCGCGGCAACCGCGTCAGGGCCAGGGTTCGGCGCACGCGTGACCGCACGGACCTGGGCGACGAGCTGGCGGGCCGGCTGCGATACGGGCTGCTCGTGTCGCGCAACGGCGGCCGCAGCTTCGGATTCGTCGTCAGGCCACGCCGGAGGCCGTTCGTCAAGGACGTGCGCATTCGCGGCCGCAGGCGGAACGTGT
>DASUQG010000312.1:0-2386 GCA_036280695.1 Thermoleophilaceae bacterium | reverse complement strand
GTGATCGACGGCGACTGCCGCAGCGCCGCAATCGCGGCCGCGTCCGTGTTGGCCAAGGTGAGTCGCGACCGCTACATGCGCCGCGCCGCCGAGCGCCACCCCGGCTGGGACTTCGAGACCAACGTCGGCTACTCGACTCCGGAGCACCGCGCGGCGATAAGGGCCAACGGCGTGTCGCCGCTCCACCGGATGTCGTTCCAGTCGATCGCGTACACGCAGCTCGCCCTCGAGGGCTAGAAAGCCGCCTCCATGTGCTCGAGAGCGAGCAGCCGGCCGTGGGCGTCGAAGCTGATGCCGATCGCGTCGAAGCGGATCTCGGGCGGGCGCGGGCCCTCGCGCCGGTCCTGAGCGAGCCACTCGCGCGCCATAGCGCGCACCTGCCGCTGCTTGCGCGAGCCGATCGAGGCGAAGGGCCCGAGCGGGTTCGGCGGACCCGCTGGCCCGCGCACGATCCGCGTCTTCACCTCGCAGAACACCAGGAAGCGCTCGTCGCGCGCCACCAGATCCAGCTCCCCGAAGCGCGTCCGGAAGTTGCGCGCGATCACCTCACACCCGCGGGCCTCAAGGTGCTGCGCGGCGAGCCGTTCACCCTTCGCACCGAGCGCCCGTCGCGGATCAGCGGCCACCATGGCGACGCTAGGCGCGCTCGACGCACGGGTGGGTCACGAGCGTGACTATTCAGCGGCGCGTGGCAGGGCCTGCCAGTCGAGGGACTCCACCTGCGGGCCGAGAAAGTACGTCTCGTCAGGGCCGAGCTCGTCGACCAAGCGGCGAAGGCGTCGGCCGTTGGTGCGGACCACGTATAGGTCGCCATCCCGGATGAATGCGATCCACCTGCCGTCCGGGGACCAGGCGGGGCTGTGCCCGCCGCGGCGGGTGAGCCGGCGAAGCCCGCTGCCGTCGCGTCGCACGAGATACACGTCCCTCGGGTCCTTGTCGACTCCGCGTCTGACCGGGCGCACGAACGCCAGCTTCGTCCCGTGTGGCGACCAGGAGGGGTCAGAGCCACCTCGGTGGGTGAGCCTGCGCGGCGCGCCGCCGAGACGCGTTACGAAGATGTTGGCGCACACAAGGCGGCAGGTCGTCTTGAAGCGAGCGAACGCGATCCGTCCCGTGGAGGACCAATCCGGCGCCCCCGTGTATTGGGGAGTGACCTGGCGCAGCTCGGTTCCATCGAGCGACGCGAGGAAGATGGCGCCCGCCTCTGCGGGACCTCCTGGGGCGTGATGGTCGAGGAGGAACCGGTCGCCGGCCGGCGACCAGGCGAGCCCGAAGGGGCTCTGCGCGATGGCGTGCTCATCGAGGCCCGTCCCGTCCGACGCCATCAGCCCCAGACCCGGCGTGTACTCCTGGCCCCCTCCAGGCGGCTGTTCGAAGTGCACGGTCGAGAACGCGATCCTCGAGCCGTCCGGCGAGTAGCGAGGCGTGTGGACCGAGCAGTTGATGTACGGAAAGGCCGCTCCGTCAGTAATCAGGGGGCAGTCGCGAAGTGTCCGCACCGGGCCTCCGCGCGGCTCGATCGCGCGGATGCTCGTGGGCGACGGGACATACCTGTTGGCGGACGTCCACTCGTAGACGATCGTTCCGTTGGCACCGGGAAACGAAGCCCACGCCGCGCCGGCCGTCGCATAGAGAACCACCAGCACAGCGACAAAGGACCATCCCAAGCGCGAGTCCACTCGCAGCTTTGAACAGCTCGGCTCAGACCCCATCGAGTCCTCCTCGGGGATGGTCGGTCAAACCCTACGCCGCCCGCTGACCGCATACAACACGTCGCGTACGCCTCGACCGAACCGACATGGTGATGCGCGTGTGACGAAGTTGTCGCGTCCTCGTCCCCACGCGTCGGTCGCCGCGGCGGAGCCTGTGCGGGGTGCTCGCCGCAGTTGCCACCTTCACGCTCGACGGTGTCCATGCGCAGGAGGTCACGGTCGAGGTCGACGTCCGACGCGGGCTGCCCACGTTCACGCTCGTCGGTCTTCCGGACCGGGCGATCCGGGAGTCGCGCGAGCGGGTGCGCGCCGCGCTGCTCAACTCCGCCCTCGAGTTCCCTCAGAAGCGGCTGACCGTCAACCTGGCGCCCGCGCACGTGCGAAAGGCGGGCCCGAGCTTCGATCTCGCGATCGCCGTCGGCCTGCTTGCCGCCAGCGGCCAGGTGCCGCCGGAGCAGCTCGAGGACTGCGCCCTCGTCGGGGAGCTCTCCCTGAGCGGCGAGCTGCGCCCGGTGCGAGGCACGCTCACCGCAGCGCTCGGCGCTCGGCGCGCCGGATACCGGCGCCTCCTGGTCCCGGACGCGAACGCCGCCGAGGCCGCGCTGGTGGAGGGGATCGACGTGAGCGCGATACCCACGCTCACGCGACTCGCGGACCTGCTGCACGGGCGCTGG
>DASUQG010000311.1:0-3620 GCA_036280695.1 Thermoleophilaceae bacterium | reverse complement strand
CAGGGGCGCCTCGGCGATCCTTCGCAGCGCGATGCCGGGAAGGCGACCCGGCAGGGCGAGGTCGGGCAGCAGCGTCACGGCGAGCCCCCGGGCGACGAGCGCGAGGCTCACGATGGCGTCGTTGGTGCGGTGGCGAATGTCAGGGTCGAAGCCGCCGTGCTGGCGGCAGGTGCGCTGGGTCAGCTCCTCCCAGGCCATGCCCACGTGCCCTGTCGTCCAGGCCTCGCCGGCCAGCTCGGCGAGCGGCACCGCGTCCTTGTGCCGGCGCGCCACCGGGTGCCGGGCCGGCAGGACGAGGTTGACCGGGTCCCGGAGCAGCTCGTGGCGCTCGAGTCCGGCGGGCAGACGCCACGGCTGGTGCTGCCACTCGTCGCCCAGCACGAGGTCCACGTCGCCCAATGCCAGCGCGGGGAGCGCCTGCTCGGGCTCCGCCTCGAGCAGCTCGCAGCGCAGGCGCGGTGCGTCGCGCGCGAGCGCCTCCATCGCCGGCGCGGCGAGACGCAGCGACACGGACTGGAAGGCCGCGATGCGGCCGCGGCCGGTGACGGTGCCCGCGGCTGCCGCCAGGTCGGCCTCGGCGAGCGCCGCGCGCTCGAGCAGCGCGTCGGCGTGCTCGACCAGGACGAGCGCCGCGTCCGTTAGGCGGACGCCGCGCCCGGCCCGCTCGAGCAGCGGCACCCCGACCTCGCGCTCGAGGATCGCGAGCTGCTGGGACACGGCCGACGGGGTGAACTGAAGCGCGTCCGCCACCGCGGCGATCGTCCCGCGCTCGCTCAGCTCGCGCAGCAGCCGCAGACGTCGGAGCTCGAGCATTGTGAAGTAAGGCTACTGGGTTTCGCTAAGAAATCGGAATCGCTACTGATGGATGGTCCCGGCAGGATGCGTCTCGTGAACTCCACCGGAACGCTCCTCTGCCTCGCCTCCGCCACCGCCTTCGGCGCGATGGCCGTCCTCGGCAAGCTCGCCTACGACGACGGAGCCACCGTCGGAACGCTGCTCGCGGTGCGCTTCCTGCTGGCGGCAGCGCTCTTCTGGGCCCTCGTGCTCGCCGACGGTGCCGCGCGGGAGCTGCGGGCGCTCGGCGGCCGCGACCTCGGAACCGGGCTAGCCCTGGGGGCGTGCGGCTACGCGATCCAGGCCGGCTGCTACTTCTCCGCGCTAGAGCGCATCGACGCGTCGCTGCTCTCGCTGCTCCTCTACACGTTCCCGGCGATGGTGGCCGTGGCCGCGTTCGCCCTCGGCCGCGAGCGGATCGACCGCCGGCGTCTCGCCGCTCTGGTACTGGCATCCGGCGGCCTCGCGCTGGTGGTGGCCGGCGCCGGTGCCGGCACACTGGACCCGCTCGGCGCGGCGCTGGGCCTCGCCGCCGCGGTCGTCTACACCACCTACATCCTGGTCAGCGAGGGCATCGTGGCGCGCATGGGGCCGCGCGTGCTCTCGGCCCTGGTGTGCACGGGCGCGGCGGTATCGCTCACGGCCGGCGCGGCGGCGCTCGGCGAGTTCCGCCCGGGCGAGGTGACCGCGGCCGGATGGGGTTGGCTCGCCTGCCTCGCCGTGGTCTCGACGGTGGCTGCGGTGAGCCTCTTCTTCGCCGGCCTGCGGCGCGTCGGGCCCACGAGCGCCTCGATCCTCTCCACCGCCGAGCCGGTTGTGACGGTGCTGCTCGCCTTCCTCGTCTTCGGCGAGCTCCTCGGGGCGGTGCAGCTGCTCGGGGGCGTCCTGGTGCTCGGGGCCGTGCTGATGCTCGCGAGCTACCGTCCCCGGCAGGTGATCGAGGGGGCGGCGGCATGAGCGGACCACTGGCGGGCAGGGTCGCCCTGGTGGCCGGGGCCACGCGCGGCGCCGGCCGCGGCATCGCGGTGGCGCTCGGCGAGGTCGGCGCGACGGTGTACGCGACGGGGCGCAGCACGCGCGAGGGGCGCTCCGAGGTCGACCGGCCCGAGACGATCGAGGAGACGGCCGAGCTCGTGACGGCCGCCGGCGGCGAGGGAATCGCCGTGGCGGTCGATCACCTCGACCCCACACAGGTGGCCAGGCTGGTGGAGCGCATCGACTCCGAGCAGGGGCGCCTCGACGTGCTCGTGAACGACATCTGGGGCAGCGAGCACCTCTTCGAGTGGAACAAGCCGCTCTGGGAGCACGACCTCGACCGCGGCCTGCGACTGCTGCGGCTCGCGATCGAGACCCACCTGGTCACGAGCCACCACGCGCTGGCGCTGCTGGTCCGCCGCCCGGGCGGGCTGGTGGTCGAGGTCACCGACGGCACCGCCGAATACAACGCCGACCACTACAGGGTCAACGCGTTCTACGACCTCGCGAAGTCCTCGGTGATCCGGCTCGCCTGGGCGCAGGCGCAGGAGCTGCGCGACCACGGCGCCACGGCCGTGGCTCTGACCCCGGGATGGATGCGCTCGGAGCAGATGCTGGAACACCACAGCGTGAGCGAATCGAACTGGCGCGACGCGACCGAGGGCACGCCGCACTTCTGTATCTCGGAGAGCCCCCTGTACGTGGGCCGCGCCGTGGCGGCGCTCGCCGGCGACCCCGAGGTGGCGCGCTGGAACGGGCAGTCGCTGTCGAGCGGGGGCCTCGCGCAGGTCTACGGCTTCACCGACACCGACGGAACGCGTCCCGACTGCTGGCGCTACATGGTCGAGGTCGTCGAGGCCGACGGCGTGCCGCCGGGCGACCACGGCTACCGCTGACCGCGGGCCGTGCGTTACGGTCTCCGCGCCAACCCGAGGAAAGGATGACTCGTGACGTCAAGCAGTGCCGATACCGAGCTGAAGGCCCGCCATCGCAAGATGTGGGCGTCGGGCGACTACCCGTCGATGGTCGAGACGTTCCTGCTTCCTCTCGGCCCGCGGCTCGTCGACGCGTGTGGGATCCGCGAGGGGATGCGTGTTCTCGACGTGGCTGCCGGGACCGGCAACGCCTCGATCGTGGCCGCTCAGCGCGGCGCGCAGGTGACCGCGAGCGACCTGACGCCCGAGCTGTTCGACGCGGGCCGCGCCCGCGCGGAGTCGGAGGGGGTCGAGCTCGAGTGGGTCGAGGCCGACGCGGAAAACCTGCCCTTCGAGGACGCCTCGTACGACGTCGTGATGTCGTCGATCGGCGCGATGTTCGCGCCCCACCACCAGGACGTGGCCGACGAGCTCGTGCGCGTCTGCCGGCCGGGCGGCACGATCGGACTGCTGAGCTGGACACCCGAGGGGATGATCGGCGCGCTGTTCCGCACGATGGGCCCATTCGCGCCGCCGCCCCCGCCCGGCGCGCAGCCGCCGCCGCTCTGGGGCAGCGAAGACCACCTGCACGAGCTGTTCGGGGACCGCGTCGAGTGGGGCACGCTCGAGCGCGACAAGCTCGCGATCGATCAGTTCGAGCGCCCCCGCGACTGGGGCGAGCACTTCAAGGAGCGCTACGGCCCCACGATCGTCACCTACGCGAACGCGGCGAAGAACGGCCGGGATGCCGAGCTCGACGAGGCGCTGATGGCCTTCTGCGAGGAGTGGAACCTCGGCACGGACGACGACGCCCGCTTCGAGCAGGAGTACCTCGTCTCGGTCGGCACCCGGGCCTGACGGCCGGTCTCAGGCGCGGGCTGCGGGGGTCTCGCGGTC
>DASUQG010000310.1:0-7376 GCA_036280695.1 Thermoleophilaceae bacterium | reverse complement strand
CAGCATAACCCTCGCAGGGTTCGGTGCAACGAAAAGGAGCATCTGGGCTCGCATCGAACAGCGCGCGAAGATGACTTCAAAGCGCGCCTTCCTGCTCCTCGCCGCCCTGCTCTCGCTGCTGCTCACGGTCGCGCCCGCGCGCGGCGAGGACTCCGGCGGGGTGACCGGTCCCACCTTCACTCAGGAGCCCGGAGGCGGCGTGGTGGCACCCGTCGCCCCGGTGGAGCCCGTGGTGGTGGCCCCGGTCGAGGCGGACGCCGCGCAGGAGACCACCCCCACCACGCCGGGCGGCGAGGAGCAGCCTCCCGACGGCCAGACCGACACGGACGAGGGGACCACCACCGAGGACGGCGGCGGCACCGTACCGGGCACCGGGAACGAGGGCGACACGGGCGCGGGCGCCGAGTCGGGCGGCGGCCTGCCCACCACCGGGCTCAAGCTGGCGGCGCTGTCGATGATCGGCCTCGGCCTTCTGATGGCGGGCCTGGCGCTGCGGCCGACTAGCTCGTGGCCGCCGCCTCGAGATAGCCTGAGCCGTTCGACCCCGCTCCGTTAGACGCCGCCGCAGCCTTCTTCGGCGCCGGCTGAGTGGCGGGCGCGGTGGCGCCCTCGATCGGACCCGGCAGCAGCTCCTCCGGCGGCGGGACCTCGATCCCGAGCACCTTCATGCGCCGCTTCAGCGTGCGGTACGCGAAGCCGTAGATCTGGCGCGAGGTGTATTCGTACGAGACGAACTCCGAGGGGTCGTTCACGTACGGCGGCACGAATACGTAGGCCGCCTTCGGAGCCAGGTCGAGCACCACGCGCTCGATCGTCGCGCGATGGCGTGGATCCTCGTCGATGGCATCGCGCAGGAAGCGCACGCCGAAGGCCACATGGCGGTGCTCGTCGCGCTCCACCAGGCCGAAGCCCTCGCAGAAGCCGGGGTACAGCGAGTGCTCGATCATGTAGTCGCGGATCAGCGTCTGCCCCGTGACCGCCAGGAAGCCCTCGACGACCATGTGGTAGGTCGTCACGCCCTCCACGAACAGGTCGAGGTCGTCCGGCTTGGCCTGGATCCGCCTCGAGACGTCGCGCAGGCCGTCGTCGAACACCTCCCGCCACGGTGAGAGCAGGATCTGCTCGACCTCTCGCATGCGGCCGCGGAAGTCGTCCGCCGACAGGCACATCACCTCGGCGCCGAAGCGGTCGAAGAAGGCGGCGTGGCGGGCCTCGTCGACCAGCTGCGTGGCGAGGAACAGCTCGATCTCGCCGCTGGGGGCCGCGAGCAGGAAGGGCGCGAGGTCGGCCGTCACGCGCTCCTCGCCGACGTAGAACGAGCCGAGACTCCAGATCGTGGACTCCTGGGCCTCGCGCGGTGTGGCCAGCCATTGCTCCTTGTCGACGCTGAAGTCGAGCTCGGTGGCCCTCCAGTTCTGCCGCTCCCAGAGCGCGTAGAGCTGGCGGTAGTCGAGCAGCCCGCCGCCGTCGCGCGCGCCGCGCTCCGACTCGTGGCCGGGGTCGCCCTGGCCGGGCCCTCCGATGCCGCCATCGGCGTAGAGGTTGGCCCGCTTCTCCTGGAGCTTGCGCTGCTTGCGCTCGCGCTTCAGCTCGGCGTCGTCGGTGCCCTGGGCGCGGGCGATCCAGCGCCCCACCAGCGTGATCGGGTGGATCTCGCCGTCGATCTTCGTGAGCTGGTTCTGCATCGCCTGCGAGGGGCTCACCTGGCCCGCCGCCATGCGCTGGTAGGAGTCGAAGGACACGCTCGCGGTCCCGGCCACCTCGCGGCCGGGCGGGAGCTCCCGGGTGACCTCGAGCGGCTTGCCGTCGCGCGCGCTCGCGTACCAGGTGCCGCCGCTGTCGCCGGTCACGTCGTAGCGGACCGTGAAGTCGTGGCCGGTCGTCCACTCGGGCTCGATGAGATACGGAAGACTGCGATAGAGGATGTCGGGGTCGAGCGTGCCGCCCGACTCGACCACCTCCGCCATCGACAGGTCGCCCGAGGACATCTGGCGGAGCCTCATCGCGCGCCGGCGCTTGCCGCGGATGCGCAGCTTCCCGCGCATCATCAGGCCAAGCGGCCGGGAGCTGCCAGTCACGAGCGCGACGAGGGTGCGCGCGTCGGTCTGGAGGCGGAAGTCGCAGTCGTCCGGCGTCCTCGCCTCGTCCACGCGGGCGCGACCGCCGGACACGGAAACCCGGTGGCTGCCGAGCTCGTCGACGTCGAGCTGGAAAGCGAGCGTCCCGGAGATGCGCGCGGCCGCGGCGGGGAGCGTCATGATGACCAGGCGCGCGGCGAGCTCGGGGTCGTCAGCCGCGATCCGTTGAAGCGCGTCGCGCTGGCGGTCGGCCTCGTTGCTCACTGAGCCTTCTCCATGATCCGTACCTCCACGGGAGCCTTGTCGGCAAACGTTCGTGCGTCGTCCTCGGTGCCCAGATGCTCGCCCCAGTGCATCGGGACGGCCACGCGCGGCTGTATGCGCCGAGCCGCCTCTGCGGCCTCCTGGGCGGTCATCACGTAGACCCCGCTCACGGGGAGCAGCGCCACGTCGACCCCCGTGACGCTGTCCATCTCGGGAATCACGTCGGTGTCGCCGGAATGGTAAAGCCGCTCACCCCGGACATTCAGCTCGTATCCCACCCATCCCGCATCACGCGGATGAAACGGCCTCCCGTCGGCGTCGCGCTTGGAGGTGTTGTAGGCGGCCACCGCGCTCACATGGAGTCCGCGCACGAGCTCGTCGTCGAGCATCTCCCCCGGCGCGATCCTGTGCACCTGCCCGCTCACCCGCTCCGCCACGGCGGCGGGCCCGATCAGCCAGGTCTCACGGGTGGAGAGCCGCTCCACGTCCTGCGGCGAGAAGTGGTCGTAGTGGCCGTGGGTGATCAGGATCAGGTCCGCCGGCGGCGCGTCCTCGGGCACGCGGTACGGGTCGATGTACACGACCGAGCGCCCGACCGAGATGCGAAAACCGGAGTGGCCGAGCCAGTCGACGCTGTCGAGGAGCATGGGCTCCACAGGGTAGAAGCGGGGCTAACGACGGGCATCGAAGGGGTCCTATCGGCCTTGTCCGCGTATATCGCGGTCAAGTCCGGTAGCACGCCGGCGGAGACCCGGCTAGGCCTCGGCCGGCAGGCGGTCGGGGGCCAGCGAGCGGGCCATCCGCACCGCCGTCCCGGCTCCGTTGCCGTAGGTGAGCTCCACCGAGTCCATCAGCGCCTCCATCAGCGGGAGCCCGTTGCCGCGGTAGGGCAGGTTGCCGTTCGGCCGCTCCACCCAACCTCCGTCGTCGCGGATCGTGACGATCACACGGCGGCCGTCGAGCTCCGCGTCGACGCTGAGGCTTCCCTCGCCGAACGAGTAGCCGTGCTCGATCGAGTTGGAGCAGGCCTCATGGCACGCCATCTGGACGACCTCGACCACGTCGCTGCTGGCGCCGGCGGCGCGCAGCCAGCTTCCGAGCTCGCGGCGCATGGCGCCCAGCTCGCCCGGGTCCGAGGGGATGTCGAGGTGCAGCGGCGGCGGCGCGGTCGGCAGCGCTCGCAGCGCCAGCACGGCGATGTCGTCGTTGGCCGGATGGATCGCCAGCATCGCATCCACCAGCCGCGTGCAGAGCTCGTCCGGGTGGCAGAGGCCCTGCGTTGCCGCGAGCCGCAGCGCGTCGAGGCCCTGGTCGATCGAGACGCCGCGCTCCTCCACCAGCCCGTCGGTGTAGAGGACGATCGTGGACCCGGGCGCGAGCTCGGCCGTCAGCTCCGTGTGGCCCTCGCTTTCGAACACGCCGAGCGGCGGGTTGGGCGCGCTCGCGAGGTACTCGGCCTCGCCGTCCGGACTGATCGCGAGCGGCGGCACGTGGCCGGCGCTCGAGAAATGGATCGTCCCGTGGTCGGGCTCCAGGACCAGATAGAGCAGCGTGGCCATCTGGCCGCCGTCGAGGCTGCGCACCAGGCGGTCGAGCCGATCCAGAACGCCCGCGGGCGAGTGGCCGTCGAGCGCGTACGCGCGCGTGGCGTGACGCAGCTGGCCCATCAGGGAGGCCGCTCCGATCCCGTGGCCGACCACGTCGCCCATCGCCACGCCCACGCGACCGCCCTCGAGCGGGATCGCGTCGTACCAGTCCCCGCCCACGTCGGCGCCGCCCGGCTTGTAGCGGGCGCCGATCTGGATTCCGTCGATGTCGGGCATCCGCTGTGGGAGCAGGCTGCGCTGGAGCACCTCCACATTCGAGACCTCGCGCTCGTACGCCCGCGCGTGCTCGATGGCGAGCCCGGCCCGGTCCGCCATCAGGATCAGCAGACTCTCCTCCTCGAGCGTGAATGCCCGCGGCGAGCGCATCGCCACCTCGACCACTCCGCGCAGGCGCCCCTTGATCACGAGCGGCGAGGCCATCAGCGAGCCAACGCCCGCCGAGGCCATCATCGGGTCGAGCCCCGCGCCCTCGGGCAGGTCCTGGAGCGTCACGGGCCGGCTGGCCGAAATTACCTCCTCCAGCACGTCGCCGATCTCGATCGGGGTCCCCGGCTCCGCGCCGTCCATGCCCGCGGCGGCGCCGACCACGTAGATCGCCTCGTCCTCGCGGTCCTCGAGCAGGATGCGCACGATGTCCGCGCCGAACACCTCGCACAGCCGCTCCACCAGCACGTCGAGCAGGTCGCGCAACTCGAGGTGCTCGAGCGCCGCCTCGGTGACCTGCTGGAGCTTGCCGATCGTCGCCGCCACCGCCTCGGCCTCGGCGCGCGCGGCCCGCTCCGCCTCGGCGAGGCGCTGCTCGGTCACGTCCACGAGCTGCCAGATGTAGCCCTGCGGGCGGTCGTGTCCGTCCGCCGTCAGCGACACGCTCACGATCGCGTGCACCACATCGCCGTTCGGGCGCACGAAGCGCTTCTCGGACTGGTCGAACAGCGGCCGGTCGCGCAACAGGTGCCTGAGTGCGTTGCGCTCCTGCACGCGCTCGGCCGGGTGCGCGAGCTCCCAGAGCGGCTGCTCGAGCAGCTGCGTCGGGGTGCGGCCGAGCAGCTCGCAGAGAGCGTCGTTCACCTCGAGCCAGTGTCCGTCGACCGTGCTGAGGCCCATGCCGATCGGCGCGCCCTCGAAGGCCGCCCGGAAGCGCTCCTCCGAGGCCCGCAGCTCCGCGTTCTTCTGCTGCAGCTCGAGCAGCATGGCCACCTTCGAGCGCAGCACGTCCGCGTCGACGGGCTTCAGGATGTAGTCGACGGCGCCGGCGGAGTAGCCGCGCGTGATCTGCTCGGCGTCCGCGTCGCCTGCCGTGAGGAAGATCACCGAGGTGTCCTCGTGGCGGTCGCGGCGCTTGATCAGCTCCACGGTCTCGAAGCCGTCGAGGCCTGGCATTCGCACGTCCATCACGATCACCGCGAAGTCGTCGTTCAGCAGGCGCTTGAGGGCCTCCTCGCCGGAGGGGGCGGTTATCACCTCGCGCCCGAGCGGCTCGAGCACCGTGCGCAGCGCCACGAGGCTCTCGGGCTGGTCGTCGACGACCAGGATCGCGCCGGGACCCCTCATCCCGGCCGCTTCCTGTAGAGCTGCTGGCCCTCCACGAGGGTTCCGAAGCGCGCGGCCTGCCTCGTGCCCACGAGGGACTCCTGGCGACCCAGCCCAAGCATCCCGAGCGCGTGCAGGCTCTCGTCGAAGAGGTCGAGGGCTCGCATCTGGAGCTCCTTGCCGAAGTAAATCAGCACGTTGCGGCACACGATCAGGTCGAACTCGTTGAACGGGCCGTCCGTGGCCAGATTGTGGCGCGCGAACACGAAGCGTGCGCCAAGTCCCGGGTCAAAGCGCGCCCGGTCCCCGTCGACACGGTAATACGTGGAGAACTCCCGCTGCCCGCCGGAGTCGATGTAGGCCGCGGTGTACTCCTGCATCTTCGCCAGCGGGAAGACGCCCTGGCTGGCGCGTTCGAGCGACTCCTCGCTCAGATCGGTGGCGTAGATGCGCGCCCGTTCGAGCAGACCGGCCTCGTGGAGCAGGATCGCGAGCGACCACGGCTCCTCGCCGCGCGCACAGCCCGCGTTCCAGATGCGCACGTACGGATAGGTGCGCAGGCGCGGCAGCACCACCTCGCGGATGCCGGCGAAGAAGGGCGGGTCGCGGAACATCGAGCTGATGCTGATCGTCAGGTCGTCCAGCAGCCGCGACATCACGTGCGGGTCGCGCAGGATGCGGCCCTGGAGCTGCGACAGCGTGACCACGCTCTCGCCGCGGGCGCGGTGCCGCAGCCGGCGATCCAGTGACGCCCGCGCGTAGCCGCGGAAGTCGTAGCCGTAGCGCTTGTGGATCGCCTCCAGCAGGAGGCCGGTCTCGATGTCGTCGAGCTCGGCCGCCGCGGCGTTCACTTGTATAGCCACACCCTCATCAGCGACAGCAGCTGGTCCACGTCGACGGGCTTCGTGATGTAGTCGGATGCGCCCGAGGCGATGCTCTTCTCGCGGTCGCCCTTCATCGCCTTCGCGGTCAGCGCCACGATCGGGAGGCGCTGGAACTCGGGTATCTCGCGCACCGCGCGGGTGGCCTCGTACCCGTCCATCTCCGGCATCATGATGTCCATCAGGACGAGCGAGACGTCCGGGTTCGACTTCAGCGCCTCGAGCCCCTCGCGGCCGTTCTCCGCGAAGACGACCTCCATGCCGCGCCGCTCGAACACGCTGGTGAGCGCGAACACGTTGCGCACGTCGTCGTCCACGATCAGCACCTTCTTGCCCTCGAAGACCGCGTCCGCCATGTGCAGTCGCTCGAGCATCTGGCGCTTCTCCGCGGGCAGCCGGGCCTCGACCCGGTGCAGGTAGAGCGAGGTCTCGTCGAGCAGCCGCTCGGGCGAGCGGGCGTCCTTCACGACGATCGTCTCCGCGTAGCGCTTGAGGCGCGTCTCCTCGCGCGGCGTCAGCTCCTTGCCCGTGTGCACGATCACCGGCAGGTTGCGGAAGCGCTTGGCCCGCTTGATGCGCTCCAGCAGCTGGAAGCCGCTGCCGTCCTCGAGACCGAGGTCGAGCACCATGCAGTCGAAGCGGCCGCCGTCGAGCTCGGCGAGCGCCTGCTCGCGCGAGGCCACGCCCACCACCTCAACGTCCGAGCCGCCGATCAGGTCGATCAGCGCGTCGCGCTCGCGCTCGTCGTCCTCCACCACCAGCACCGAGCGCGTGCGGCGGTCGAGGAACTCGGTCAGCTCGTCGAACACGCCACCGAGCAACTCGGGCGTGACCGGCTTCGTGAGACAGCCGAGCGCGCCGGCCTGGCGCAGGTCGAGCGCGGTGTCCGCCTCGGCGAGCACGTACACGGGCAGGTGGCGCGTCTCCGGGTGGCGCTTCAGGTGGTCGAGCACCGCCTCGCCGTTCAGCTGGGGCAGCTCCCTGCTCACGATCACGGCCTCGGGCATGAACTCGTG
>DASUQG010000309.1:0-14706 GCA_036280695.1 Thermoleophilaceae bacterium | reverse complement strand
AGGTCCTTCTCGCGGCACTCCGAGATCGGAGCGACCGGTTCGTCGAAGTGGATCTCCTCGAAGACGACGGCCAGGTTGCCGGTGTAGTCCTCGATGGGAGAGACGTCGTCGATGGTCTCCCTGAGACCACCCTTTTCAGTGTCTACGAGCCACTCGAACGAGCGGCGCTGGATATCGATGAGGTTGGGAACTTCGGTCGTGTTCTCCAGGCGGGAGAACGAACGACGCGTACGAGCAGCGTCAACGCGTGCCAAGACGGCAACTCCTTCGAGCTAGTGGTACGACAAGCAGCGGGGCGAGGCGGAACGGGCGCAAAGCGCGACCGACCAGAATAGCAGACTGAAACACGCCCCCTCAAGGGGCGTTTGCCAGCCCGCGTTTTGCGGGCAGCTTGGCCGTCACGGACCCCGTCCCGAGGCGCCGGGAGTATGTGCCGGCGCGGCTCTACAAGGGACGGCTGCGGCTATAGGCCACGGAGAAGACTAGCGCCTTTTGGCGCATCGGCGTTACCAAGCGCGGGGCGGCTATCGGACGCGAGTCGAGGTCTTGCCGGCGCGGTAGCCGCGCTTGCTCACCCTGAAGGTCACGCTCCCGCGCCTAGTGGGCCGGAGGGCGAACTTCACGATGCCGCGCCTGCCCGTTCGCTTCGGGCGCGCCCGGACGCCGGAGCCGCGTACCCGTACACGCGCGCGAGGCACCGGACGGTTCTTGGCGTTCCTCACCGTGACGGTGATCGTGCGGCGCGTGCCCCTTATGAGCGAGCCGCTGGCCGTGACGTTGAGGCTCCTCGGGAGGGCGAGCGTCCCTGTGGCGTACCCGCCCAGGTTTCTCAGCTCGTCGACCGCGGCCACGCGCCAGTACAACCGGCCACCGTTCCGGAAGCCCCTCTGGATCAGCCGCGGCGCGTAGTTCGTGTTGGGGGTGATCTTGACGTCGAGTAGCCGGGAGAAGCTGTTCGTCTCCGAGAACTCGACGCGATACTTGTGGGCCGACTGCGACGGATCCCAGTCCAGGAGCACGCGCCCGGAGCCGGTGGTGAGGTGGGCGTTCGGCGGCGGATCCACGAAGCGGGTGAAGGTCTGCACCCCCGAGTAGCCGCCGGAGACGGTGCCGCCGGTGCGCTTCGGGAAGTTGGCCCGCACCTGCCACTTGAACGCACCCAGGCTCTCCATCCTCTTGAAGGAGGCGGCGGTCGACCGGAAGTCGTAATCGCTCTTGTCGCCGTCGGCCTCCTCGAGGTGGAGTCCGTACGAGACGGCGCCCTGAACCGGGGCCCACCTGAGGACCGGGAAGTCCTCGCCGCGGGTCGGGTTGTCGGCGCTCGGCTCCGGAATCCGGAGGCGGCGGCGGAACGTGCCCGTCTGTGACCAGTTCAGGCCCACCCCGAGCTCGTCGTTCGCCCTCACCCGCCAGAAGACCTCGGTGTCAGCCGGGTAGGTGGACGAGCTCGTGAAGGCGGTGGATGCGGTCTTCACGTCGTCGATCAGGTTCGCGAAGGTCGGATCCTCGGACACCTGGAGCCGGTATTCGCGCGCGCCCTCTACGCCGTTGGCGCCGGCAAACTCGCCCCGCCAACGGAAGGTCGGCTGGTCGATCGGCTCCGAGCCGGGCGTGGGGGTCAGGAGCTCCGGCGGAGTCGACCGCTTCTCGAACGTCTGGGGGTTGTTGTCGTGGACGGTGGTGAACACCGAGCCGCACGTGCCCCCGGGCGCGGTGACCGGCAGCACGGACCAGTAGTAGGAGGTGCTTTCGTCGGGATAGGTCCGGAGCCGTGGCGCGTATGCCGGGATCTTTGTCCTCGCCACGTCGACGACGGTGGTGAAGTTCTCGTCCTTCGCCACGGCCACGAAGTAGCCGCACGCGCCGGCGACGTGCTTCCAGGTGAAGAGCGGCATGCTCTTGAGGACCTGGACGCTTGTCGGCATCACGTAGTCACTGGGGGCTGTGGGGACGGCCGGGCCCGAGGCGGGCGGGGCGGCATAGGTGAACGCCGGTGTGAGCACTCCTCCAAGCTGCGTCCAGTCGCTCACGACGCGCTTTCCGGCTGTATCCGCTCCGGCCCGCGCCCGCACGCGCACGCAGTAGCTCTTGCCGGCCACCAGCTTGTCCGTCTCACGAGCGAGGCCCGCGAACGGAACCGGAGTGGCGACGGTGAACGCAAGCGGCGTCCACGCTGTCGTTGCGGTGGCGATGGGCGTTGGCGCGCCCCACGACGCTGACGGAAGCGCGTTCAGGTCGCAGCCGAACCCGTTGACCCACGGAACCGCGTGCACCTCGTAGCTCGATGCCCCAGGGACGGGGTCCCAGTCGATGACCGGCGCGTCCGTGGTCGACCCCAGGGCGAGGTTGGTGCCGAGGTTGTTGCGCACCCGAAGGGACGGGACGGTCGGGACGGCATTGTCGAAGACCTTCTTGAACCTCTCACCCGGGGTCCACCGGCCGGCGTTTCCGTCCAGATCGATGCCCCTGACCCGCCAGTGGTAGCCCTCCTCGGCGCCGGGCACGTCCGTGTTGTTCGCCAGCAGCTGCGTCGGCGACAGCGACGTGCCGGTCGTCGGGTCGCTGCAGCAGACCTTCGAGCCGGCCGCGAACTCCGCCGTGGGGTTCACCTCGACCTCGTACCGCGCGGCACCGGGGATCGGGTCCCACTCGAACTGCGGATCGATGAACGTCGACTGGTCCGCGTCCTCCCAGAGGTCGCGCCGCCGCGTGACGGTCTCGCTCTTCCAGGACCAGTCGAAGGAGCGGATCTCAGAGCGGCGGCCCTTGAGTCCGCCAGCGTCCAGCGGCGTGACCGCCCAGTAGTAGCGGCCTGGGGTGAGCACGCTCGGGAACGCCAGCGACGTGCCGCGGATCTCGATCGGCCTCCCGCCCTCGGTGATGATATTGCCGGCGAGCGAGGGAGCCGACGAGATGGCCACCTCGTACTTCGTGGCGTGCGGAGTGGGTGCCCAGCGCAGCACCAGAGGCGTGGTCGGATAAGTGATCGACGCCCCCGGGTCGGGCGCGAGCAGGGCCGGCTCTCCCGGCCAGCGCTTGCGCACCGATCTCGTCGCCGACCAGCGGCCTGCGGTGCCGGCCGCGTTCTCCGCGCGCACCCGCCAGTAGTAGGTCCCGTCGAAGAGCGTCTCGTCGATCGTCGCCGAGGTGTTCCTCGTCGAGAACGAGGCCAGCGTCGAGCGGAAGCGCGAGTCAGCGGAGAGCTGGAACTCGTACTGCTCGGCGCGCCTCACGCGGCGCCAGGAGAAGGCGGGGACCGAGTCCACGGCTGCGTTGTCGCCCGGGGTGGTCAGCGGCGGTGCGGCCGGCGCTCGCGCCGCCACGGCCACGACCTGTTCGGCCGTCGAGCCGGCGTCGCGCGTGAGCGCGACCGCGGAGACGCATGCGACGAGAGCCGCAAGCAGCAGCACCGGCGTGATGAGTCGAAGCACACCTCCACGATCTCGGAGGAGGCGCCCCCCGTCCCCCCACGAAAGTCTAGGGTGCGACTAGCCTTGCGCTGGGTTCTGAGCTTTGGCTGACCGGTGCCTCGGGGCGCCAGCGGGGCAGCTCAACCGCGACCCTGGTCGGCCCGCCCGGCTCGCTGTGGACCTCGCAGGTCCCGCCCAGGAGGCGGGCCCGCTCGCTCACGCCGACGAGCCCCAGGCGGCCGCGACGGCCCGCGTCGAGCAGGGTGGCTGCTACGTCGAACCCGCAGCCGTCGTCGACGATCTCGGCGATCAGGCGGTCGCGCTCGCTCGAGACGACCACGCGCACCTCACGCGCCTGCGAATGCTCGCGGATGTTCGACAGGGACTCCTGGACGATGCGGACAAGGGCGATCCGCTGCGATGCCGTCAGGGTCTTGAGGTCGCCGCAGAGCTCGAGCGAAAGGGCGATGTCGCAGCGGCGCCTGAACGAATCGGCCTCGTCTCTCAGCACGTCGTGGAACGGCCGCTTGGTCATCGCGGGTGACTCGAGCGAGTGGGAGAGGTCGCGCAGCTCGTTGTCGATGGCCTCGAGGCGCGCCTCGAGGTCGCCCACGCTCCCGAGCAGCCGGCGGCGGTCCGCGCTGCCCTCGGTGGCCTTTTCGAGCCGGCGTCGCAACAGTTTCAGGTCGCCGGTGATCCCGGCCACGTTCTGAAGCGGACCGTCGTGAAGGTCGAGCGCGATCCGGACGAGCCTGCGCTCGCACGCGTCAGAGAGCGACGATTCCCGGTCGCTGCAGCGCTCGAGCAGCGACCCGCGCTCCACGACGGCGCCGAGAGCCGCGGCCGCCCGCTCGAGCACCGGCACACCCAGCACGTGCTTCTCCGGCGCCACGCGGGTCACCAGGAGGACGCGCGAGGCGCCGGAGGCCACGGGAAACACGAGCAGGTCGTCAGGTCCCAGGTCGTCCGGCTCCGGCGCGTGCAGCGGGTCGCCGACCTGACCCAGGAGCACGGCATCCTCATCGGCGTCGTACTGCCACACGCTCAGCTGCGACACCGGTGCCAGCACCGAGGCCATCACCAGCAGGGCGCGCGTCGCGACGTCCTGGCGCAGCTCGAGCAACTCGGGGGCCCCGAGCGCTCCTCTGGCCAGCCGCAGCCGGAAGACCCCGGGGTGCTGGTCCGCGCGCTCCGCCACCACGTCCAGGATGGAGGCGATCTCGTCCGGGTCGTCGATCTCCACGCACAGCTCGCACAGCACCTGCGAGACGAGTTCCTCCAGGCACAGATCGATGTCCGCGGAGCCGTCGAGAGCTCGGATTCGGTCCGCGGCCTCCGTCACCGCCACGGCCGCCCGGCTGCGCGCGCGCAGTCTCGTGCCCAGCAGTCGTTCCACCCCATCGACGGCCAGCAGCGCCTCGCCGCGAATCCCGCCGCTGGAGGGAACCTCGAGGAGCACTAGGCGGTCTCCCCGATCTGGAGGTCGCTGGCGTCGATCAGGCCGTGCTCATGCGCGAATCGCGCCGCGGCGGTGCGGTTCGGGACCCCGAGCTTCCTGTAGACGTTGCTCAGGTGGAACTTCACGGTCTGCTCGGTGACCCAGAACTCCTGGCTGATCGCCTTGTTGGACAGCCCGCGCATGACCGCCGCGAGGATCGTCCGCTCGCGCTCGGTGAGGTCGGCCGTGTCCTTCACCGCCGGGGCGGCGGCTGACGGCGCCGGGTAGTAGACGGTCCCCTCGGCCACCTGGCGGATCACGGCCGGCAGGTCGAGCGGGTTGACGGTCTTCAGGACGTAGGCGCTCGCCCCGCTGCGGAGCGCCGTGCTGATCTCCGCGGTGGTTGTAGTGGCGGAGAAGATCACGACCTTCACCTCTGGGTGGTGGCGGCGGAGGAGGTCCAGGCAGCTGAGGCCATCCAGCTTGGGCATCTGCAGGTCCAGCACCACGAGGTCGGGCTCGGTCGTGCGCACCATCGGGAGCACGTCGGAGCCCTCGTAGACCTCGCCCACCACCTCGATGTCCCCGGCATCGTCGAGTACTCTGCGGACTCCAGCAAGCGTCAGCCGATGATCATCGGCCAGTAGAACCTTCAGGGCCATACGCGCTCCTGTGACTGTGGGTAAGCCCTACTGGAGGGGGGTGGGCGATTCCGTTCGTTTCCGCCCAACGAGCAGGAAGTTTTGTGCCGTACCGCACTACCAACGTACGCACGATTGCGTTTCTGTCAAGCATTGGGGTCATCCGTTGCAGGAATGGGGTCATCCATTTCGGTCCGGTCGAGTCCGATTGCGGCGTACGCCTCCCCCTCGTCGAGCGTCTCGTGTTCGAGCAGGGCACCCGCCAGAGCGTCCAGCCGCTGGCGGCTGCGCCCGAGGCGCTCGATCGCGGCCGTGTGGCATTCGTCGATCAGAGCCCGCACCTCGCTGTCCACGAGCTCCTTCGTGGCCTCGGAGGTCGCGCCCCAGTCGGAACTGACGGCGTAGATCTCGGACGAGCTCGGCAGTACCGAGACGAGACCCACCCGGCGTGACATGCCCCAGCGCCCCACCATCTGCCGCGCCAGCTTGGTGACCATCTCGAGGTCGGCCTCGGCGCCCGTGGTCACGTCGCCGTAGACGAGCTCCTCGGCGGCGCGGCCACCGAGCGCGACGGTGATGCGCCCGCGCAGGTACGCGTCGTCCAGCCCGTAGCGGTCGCGCTCCGGGATCTGGATCACCGAGCCGAGCGTCTGCCCCCGCGGCACGATCGAGACCTTCCGCAGCGGATCCGCGCCTGGCTCGAGCATGCTGAGGAGCGCATGCCCCGCCTCGTGGTAGGCCGTGCGCGCCCGCTCCAGCTCCGGAATGGCGATCCGCCGCTCGGCGCCGAGCACGATCTTCTCGACGGCGCGGTCGAAGTCTGCCGCGCTGAGGTCCGCGGCGCCGCGCCCTGCCGCCGTGAGCGCCGCCTCGTTCACGAGGTTCTTCAGATCGGCGCCGACCATGCCGGGGGTCGTTGCGGCGATGTCCTCCAGGTTCACCCGCGGGTCCAGCGGCACCCCGCGTGTGTGCACGGCGAGTATCCGCTCGCGCCCGACGCGGTCCGGCGGCGAGACGAGGACCCGGCGGTCGAAGCGCCCCGGTCGCAGCAGAGCCGGGTCGAGGATCTCCGGGCGGTTCGTCGCGGCGAGCACGATCACGCCCTCGTCGCTGCCGGAGAAGCCGTCGAGCTCCGTGAGGATCTGGTTCAGCGTCTGCTCGCGCTCGTCGTGGGCGGCTCCGCCCATGCCGCCACCCCGGATCCGGCCCACGGCATCGAGCTCGTCGATGAAGACGATCGCGGGCGCCGACTCCTTCGCCTTCTTGAACAGATCGCGTACGCGGCTGGCACCGACGCCGACCACCATCTCCACGAACTCGGCCGCCGACAGCGAGTAGAACGGGACGCGAGCCTCGCCGGCAACCGCGCGGGCAAGGAGCGTCTTTCCGGTACCCGGCGGGCCGGACAGGAGGACACCGCGCGGAATTACCGCGCCCACGCGCTGGTAGCGCTCGGGGTCGCGCAGGAAACCGACGATCTCGGTGAGCTCCTCCTCAGCCTCGTCGATGCCCGCCACGTCGTTGAAGGTCGCGAGCTTGTCGCTCGGCTCGTATCGGCGGGCGCGCGAGCGGCCCAGAGCCGTGCCTCGTCGCATGATGACGATGAGCAAAGTGCCGATCAGCAGCGCGGGGCCGAAGCCGACCAGCACCGTGAGCCAGAGCGGAGGCTTCGGCTCGGGGTCCGCCTTCACGTCGACGTCGTGCCGATCGAGCAGGTTCAGCAGGCGGTCGTCCGCGAACGCCGGCCTGCGAGTCTCGAAGTGATCGCCAGCGCGACCGCCGGGCGCGCGGGCCCCGAATTCGCCTCCGATGATGTCCCCGGTGGACGTGACCTCGGCCACGTTGCCGGCACGCACCTGCTCGCGGAACTCGCTGTATGAGATCTTGGTGGCCTCGCGATCCTCCTTCAGCGCCGCGGAGGCGATGATCCAGTTGAGGACCAGCAGCGCGGCGATCACGCCCCACAGGCGCCTGCGGCCGGCCGGGAATATGCGACGCCGGAGCTGCCTCATCGCGTCATTCCGTCATCACCGGCACGCACACACCGAGCACGCCCGGGTTGCAGGGATCGCTGCCGCCGGCGTCGATGCTGGCTAGGTAGGTGACGAAGTGGCCCATGATGTAGCCGTCGCCGGGCGTCTCGTCGTCGCCCTGGCCGACGCAGGGATTCGCGAAGCCGCCGCCCGATCCTCGCCAGCCCGTCACGTAGAAGCTCGCGAAGCCGGTCACCGGCTCGGTGCCGTTGCCGCTCCCGGCGAAGGACCCGAACTGGGTGAGGAACACCTGGACGATCCTCGGGTCCGCGGGTGAGATATTCGGGTAGTTCAGCCAGTTGTTGGGGGCGGTGCAGGTCTTCGCCTTCTCGTCGCCGAGGATCCTCAGGTTGAGGCCGGCCGCGATCTTGTTCGGCGGCGCCCCCGTATCGCGCTTGACGCACGGCCACGGCTGCGCGGTGGCCCACAGGACGTTGTGCTCCGGGCAGAGCGTCCCCTCGTTCTCCGTGTACGCGGGGGTGCAGCCGGTCGCGATCTCATCCTCGAGCCTGCTCTTCGCGGGATCGCAGTCGAGCGCCTGGGTGAGGCTCCCGCTGCCGGTGAGCCGCAGGATCACGGGCGGATCGGTGATGTCGCTGGCGGCCTTGAGGCTCGGAGCGAGCTGGAGCTCGACCACCAGGTCGTGCGTGCAGGTGGCACAGGCCTCGAACGAGTTGGCGTCGAGCGCCGGGTCGGTGATCTCGAAGACGCGCAGGTTCCGGACCGCTCCAGAGCGCGAGTCGGAGCCGGAGAAGATGCGCTGGGCCGCGGGCCAGTCACCATTGCAGGGCGTGTTGTTCCCGTTCGTGCAGGTGAGCCCACCGGAGGTGCCCTGCCGCTTCTCCCAGTGGAGGTTGATCGGCACGGAGCCCGCTCCGGCGGCGATCGGAATGATGGCGCTGGACCGCCAGCGGCTCGTGACGGGGTCGTACGTGAGCGTGTAGCTCTGGTTGCCGCCGAGGTTCGCGCTCACCCTCGCGCCGAGGAGCCCCACGGGGTCGGCGGTGCCGAAGTCGATCTGGGCCTCGATGCCGGTCGCGCACTCGGCCGTCGAATAGCTGAAGTACGCCCCCGTGCACGTCCCGGCGAGCAGCCGCACGTCTCGCAGCATCGGATTGTCGGCCGGCGTGACGGTGCCGGCGCCCGACCAGCCGCGGATGTGGAGAACGCCGCCGGCCGACTGGCTGTCGAAGCACTCCACGAGCGGATCGCCGCAGGCGAAGGGGCCGTCGGTCGTGCTGCTGATCGCCACGCGCACGCCGATGTTCGGGCGATCGACCGTGATGCTGAGGGGCTCGCCCGAGTTGTCCCAGATTGGCGAGTCGGGATCGCCGACCCGCGTGAGGTTGCGCTCACCGATGGGCAGGCCGGTGTCCTCGTCGATGAACGTCACCCGCGCCCGAGCCGGGCGAGGGTCGGGAACGCCCACCGGCAGCGCGCCGGCAATCGTGTCCGCCTGGATGATCGACACGCGCGCGTGCGCGTTGATGAACGGCACGAACTGCGCGGCCTTGAGGAACCAGGGCAGGTCGGTCTCCGTGAGCTTCACGTCCACCATCGCGGACTCGCAGGTGGGCGGACCAACGGTGGTGTCCACCGGAGAGGACTGGTTGTGGTAGGTCGGCGAGTTCAGCCGCATGTGGACCTTGTCCGCCGGCGTGCTGCCGATCTGGGCGTTGAAGACCTCGCCGCCGTAGTCCTGTGCGGTGGCGACGATCCTGTTCCAGTCGCAGGCCGGCTGCGCCCACTCGCGCGCGCCTGCCAGGGCAGCCGCGTCCGCCTGCATCTGCAGGTGCCGCTTGTGGACGAACCAGTTCGCGACGTCGAGCACGAAGCTCGCCATCAGGACGAGCAGCGGAAGCCAGAGGACGACCGTGATCAGGATGGCGCCACGCTCGCCGGAGCGGTCGGATGTCCGACCTCTCGCCATCGTCCTAGAACCACCCGGCGACGGGTCCGATGAGGTCCGAGACGGCCGTCCCGAGCGGAGTGAGCGACGCTACGACCACGGCAGCGACGAACCCGAGGATGAGCGCGTACTCGACCATCGCCTGGCCGCGCTCTCCGACGAGCCGACCGGGGCTCGGCCGCAACAGCCGAGCCGGGGATGGCACGACTCGAGGCGTGCGGGCGGCGTAGTCGGCGTACTCGGGAAACTCTCTCGTCAGGGCGCGCTCCTCGAGGCCCATGCGCGTGAACTGAGCGACCACGAAGACGGCGCCCGCGGCCAGGTTGCGAGGCGACGGGGAGGCGATCAGGAGCCCCGCCATCGCTCCGAACTCGCCCAGGTACAGCGGATGGCGGACGAGCGCGTACGGCCCGTGTGTCACGAGCCCGCGGGCCTCCGGCAGCACGCCGAAGCAACGGCCGAGCGCGAGCGCAGCGACGAGCATCCAGGCGACGCCCAGCACCGCGATAAGCTCGCCGGCGATCACGAGCGCGGGCGAAGCAGCCTCGCTCGGCGCCTTCAGGACCGCGGGCACGATCACCGCTGCACACACGAGGTACGCCACCGGCTTGCGCGCGCGGCGCCGCGCCGGGGAGCGGATGATCACGAACACGGTGAACGCCACCGCGACGACGAACTTGAGCACCTGATAGACGGCGATCAGCCAGTCCTCGAACCGCGCGCTGCCGATCGCGTCGCCGATCGCACGGATCGCATGGCTGCCCACGGCCGCCGCCAACAGCCCGAAGATGAAGATGACCACGTGCCTACCCATGGTCAGCCGCCGATCGCCTGCGAGAACTTCTGGACTGCCGGGTAGAGCAGCACGATGAACATCGACGGGAACATCAGGAGGACGAGCGGGAACAGCATCTTCACCGGGGCCTTGTGAGCGCGCTCCTCCGCGTGCTGCTTGCGGCGCTTGCGGGTCTCGACCGCCAGGTTGCGCATGATCGTTCCCATCGAGACCCCGAGGTTCTCGCCCTGAATGATCGAGCGGACGAACGAACGCATCGACGGCGTCTCGCAGCGACCGAGCATGTTCGTCAGCGCTACGCTGGTCGACAGCCCCATCCGCTGCTCCTGGAGGGTGAGGCGGAGCTCGTCGCGGAGGGGGCCGTGGAAGCGCTCGGACGCCACCTGAAGCGATCGGTTCAGCGCGAGTCCCGCCTCGACCGTCACCACGAGGAGGTCGATCAGCTCGGGGAGGTCTGACTCGACCTGCTCGAGCCGGCGCTCGGCCCGCCTTCTCACGATCGTCATCGGCACTACCCAGCCGGCGGCTGCGGCCAGCACCGGGAACAGGATCACCTTTGGCCCGGAGCTGTCTCCGGCCGAGATCAGCCAGAGCATCGTGGTGAATGTGAGGCCCGCGCCGAGCACGCGATAGCCCAGGAAGGTCATCGGCGCGGTGGTGTAGAGCCCCGCCGCCATGAGCTGGTTGCGGATCTCGGCCTCCTTGAAGCGGCTCGAGACCCGCGACGCCAGCTTCCCCACGGCGGTGGCGATGGACTCGATCAGGCGCTTTTCGCCGACGACCTCCGGCGGGGCCTCCCCGGTGAAGCCGTAGGCCTGCATCTCCGCGATGCGAGCCGCCGCTGCAATCCGCGGCATCGCGATGGCACGCAGGCCGAGAGCCACGGCCGCGCCGCCGAGTCCGAGGGCAACAAGCACTGTCAGGACCACCGCGCTCTCCTCATACCTTGATCGTCACGATTCGCTTGATGGCGAGCGATCCCATGACCAGCAGGACCGCTCCGATTCCGAGGGCCAGCCTTCCGCCGCTGGTCTCGAACAGCGGCTCCGTGTAGCCCGGGTTGAGCAGGCTCACCAGCACGAGCAGGCTCACCGGGAGGGCGGTGATGATCCAGCGCGACATCCGCCCCTGTGCGGTGAGCGTCTGGATCAGCCGCCGAAGCTCGCTGCGCTCGCGCGCCGTCGTCGCCACCTGGTCGAGGACCTCCGCGGTGTTACCGCCGGTCTCGCGCTGGAGCCTCGCGACGAGGATCACCTGCTCGAGATCCCGCGATTGCATCCGCCGCGCGGCGCCCTCCAGAGCGTCCTCGATCGAGATGCCGAGCCGCTCGTCGGCGAGCACGCGATCGAACTCCCTCTTGGTCGGCTCAGGCGCCTCCTGCACGGACACCGTCATGGCGCCCAGGAAGCTGTGTCCGGCGCGCTGTGCCGACGCGATCACCTGGAGGTTGTCCGCCAGCTGCTCGTCGAACGCCCTGCGCTGCTTGTCCGCCAGCGTCCGGACGAACGCCTTGATGCCGACCGGCACCCCGATCAGGCCGACGAGCCCAAGCAGTGGAATCCCCGAAGCCGAGGCCAGTATCCAGCTGATGAACACGGTCCCGACGATGGCGGCCGCGGCGATCTGAGCCGGCGGAACCTTCACGCGCGCGATGTCCAGCTCCTCCTGGAACGCCGACCATCCGCGGATGCTCGCCAGGCGGCGCTCGAGGGCGGGCAGTAGGCCCAGCGCGTGCTGCTCGCGCTCGCCCTCGGCCGGCGCGTCCTCGGTGCGGACGAACATCGCGAGCCGCTCGGTCAGCCGGCGACGGCCGGGCCGGGCGAACACCATGAACAGCGCCAGGGCCGCGAGCCCGCCGGCGAAGAGACTCACCAGGACGACAGCGGATGGAGACCGCCAGAAGTCATTGCGATCGTAGGGAGCCACCTCGCCCTCCGCGGCGGCGGGCGATCGGTAGCTCGCCGTAGCGGTGCCGATGCCGTCAACCGTGACCTGCACCGTGACGCGGGTGCTCGCGTCCTGGAGCGACCGGTACTGCACGAGGTACTCGTTCGAGAGCTCGGCGCCCAGGCGGTCGTAGATCGGGGCGAGATCGGCGCCGTTGCCGGCCTCCGAATAGCGCCCACGGCTGTCCGCGGCGAGGTTCTGAAGAGGCGCGGGGCGGAACGCGCTCGACTGGAGGCCCACGGAGAAGACCCGGATCCCCTCGGCGCGAGCATGCGCCGCCGCCTCGGAGAGCTTCGTCGTGCTGCCGGTGTCGGCGCCGTCGGACATCACGATCACCGAGCCGCCGGCGAGGTCCTCCTGCGCAAGCATCGATACCGCGGCGTCGACGCCGTCGTAGACGTGGGTCTCGCGCTTGAGCGTCGGCGTCGACTCGAGCGCGCGGTTGATCAGGTCGCCGTCCGTGGTGAGCGGGAGGGGCCTCGTGACCTCCGAGTTGAACATCACGACGCCCATGGGCTGGATGGGGTTGCGCCGGCGCGCGAACGTCCGTGCGGCCTCCATCGCGTCCTCGATCGGCTGTCCCGTCATGCTGCGGCTCGCATCGATCACGAGGACCACGCCGAGCTTCTCCGCCGCGCGGCTCGCGGGCGACACCGAGCGGCCGGCCACCGGGCGCCCGTTCTCCTCGACCCGAACCTGGTTCGGATCGACCTCCGAGCCCGGCGGCACGGTGAGCGCGTAGGTGCGGTCGGGGAAGCGTGGCTTTCCGACCGGGGTGAGCCGCAGCCCGCCGTCGGCGCCGGCCGCCGGTGCGACCAGCAGCAGCGCCAGAAGGACCAGGATCAGCCGGGCGGTGACCTTCACGGCGCTTGCCCCTGGATCACCGGCCGCTGAGTCGGCCGGCCGTTGCCGGATCCACCGGGGTTGAACTCCACTCCGTGCTTCTCGAACTTCGGCAGGAAGCCCGGGCGCAGGCCCGTCGGACGAAGGGCCCCAACCACCCCGCCGTCCTCGGTGACCTCCTCCATCCTGAACTCGAAGATGTCCTGCATCGTCACGACGTCGGACTCCATGCGCCCGACATCGGTGATTGCCACGACCTTGCGCGAGCCGTCGTGCATGCGCTCCAACTGCACGATCAGGTCCAGCGCCGCGGCCACCTGCTGGCGGATCGCGCGCACCGGCAGGTCGTAGCCCGCCATCAGGACCATCGTCTCGACGCGGGCCAGCGCGTCGCGCGGGGAGTTGGCGTGAATCGTGGACAGCGAGCCGTCGTGGCCCGTGTTCATCGCCTGGAGCATGTCCAGGGCCTCCGCGCCGCGGACCTCGCCGACGATGATGCGGTCGGGGCGCATGCGCAGGGAGTTCCGGACGAGCGCCCTGATCGGGATCTCGCCCTCGCCCTCGATGTTCTTCGGCCGCGACTCCAGCCGCAGCACGTGGCGCTGGTTCAGGCGCAGCTCGGCAGCGTCCTCGATCGTGACGATCCGCTGCTGGTTGGGGATCGCCGTCGACATCGCGTTCAGGAGCGTCGTCTTGCCGGATCCCGTTCCGCCGGAGACGAGGATGTTCAACTCCGCCTTGACGCAGGCGTCGAGGAACGAGACCGCGGCCTGATCGAGCGTGCCGAGCCGGATCAGGTCGGTGAGATCGAGGCGCTTCTTCGAGAACTTTCTGATCGTGACCAGCGGGCCGGTGAGCGAGAGCGGGGGCAGCACCGCGTTCACGCGGCTGCCGTCGGGCAAGCGGGCGTCGACCATCGGCGAAGACTCGTCGATGCGCCGGCCCACCTGGGCCACGATCTTGTTGATGATGCGCCGCAGGTGCGACTCGTCGTTGAAGCGGATCGGGGTGGGATGGAGGCGGCCGCCGCGCTCGATCCAGATGTCGTGCGGGCCGTTGATCATCACCTCTGTGATCGTGTCGTCGGCGAGCGGGCGCTCCAGCGGGCCGTGGCCGAGGATGTCGTCCGCGATCTCCTCAGCGAGCCGCTCGCGGTCCTCGCGGGCGATGCCGGTCTCCTGCTGGAGGCGGCCCCGGATGTCGGTGGCCACGCGGTCGCGTACCGCCGCCGGATCGGCGTCGGCGGCGAACAGCTGCGGACCCAGCTCGCCGATGACGGCCAGATGGATGCGGTTCTTGACCTCGTCGAAGCCGTCGCCTCCCGCTCCCGGCCCCGAGCGGGCCGCGCCGAGTCTCTGCTGAAGGTCCAAGGCGCGCTACCTCCGGCCAATCCCGACGCGGCGGCGGCGGGCCTTCGAGGGGCGGCCGTTCGACGAGACCGTCCCGTTCTGCTCGGGGCGTCCGTACAGCGCCGCAAGAGACCGGAATGCCTTGGCCGCCTCGGAACGAGGCTGTGCCTGCACGATCGGGATCCCTTCGTTGACCGATCGCGTCACGTCGCGGGCACTCGGCACGAGCACATCCGGGCTGCGGCCCACGATCTCCGCGACGTCGGCTGCGGTGATCCCAACCCGGCTGTCCGCCCGGTTCAGCACGAGCCGCGTGCGCTCCTCCGCGTACCCCATCAGC
>DASUQG010000308.1:0-13077 GCA_036280695.1 Thermoleophilaceae bacterium | reverse complement strand
GTTCGCCCCCGCCAGCCGCCAGGCTGACGAGCGCCGTAGGGCGGCGTCGCATCTCGCCGACCCTGAGCGGGTCCGGGTCGAAACGTAGTACCGCCGTGGTACCGACTGCATCGTCCTATGCGTGCAAGGAATTCGCCGGCGGGGACGATGGGGACGCCGGGATGGAGAAGGACGCATAGACGCGAGTCGCTTGCCGGCTGGGGGCCGAAAGGTCGCTGGTTCAAATCCAGTGGCCCCGACTGTGAGCCACCACGCAGGAGCCCTCGCCTCGGCTCGGGCGCAGGTCGCGGCCGTGCGCGACGATCCGGCGGCGCGGCTTGCATTGATGGCGCAGGTGTTCGGTCACGAGGGCTCGCTGAAGTCCATGCGACTCCACCCGACCGCCGAGAGGGCCTCCTCGTGGCTCGGGTAGACCTTCGCCCATACGACCTTCCGGTCCCGGAGCCTGAAGGCAAACCCGGCCGGCTCGTCGAGTTCCACGTCGAGCTGCCGCGCGCTGATGCGCCCGACTGCGACCACGTGCTCAGCGTCGGCGCGGAGCTCCTCGACCGTCACGTCGAACCTGTCCCAGGTCGCGTCCAGGTCCTGGAGATAGCGGCGCAGGCCGTCGACCCCGAGGTAGGGAGTCCGGCGCTCGACCGGCGTGGACAGCGGCTCCATCATCACCCCGCGGTCGATGAGCTCAGTCGTGCGCGAGACATCGCGCGCCGCGAACGCGTCGAAGAGCTCGCGGACCACGCGGCGGTTCTCCTCAGCCGCCGCAGGTTCGGCCTCGCGGGCCGGTGGCGGGGTGCCGGGCAGCCGCTTCGCGAGCCGGAGGGTCGTCGCGCCGGAGCGAGCGTCGAGTCGCACGTCGTCCATCAGCAGGTTCATGAACGCGAAGCCGCGGCCGCGCTCGGCCACCGGGTCCGGCAGCGGCGTCGCGGCGGTCTCGAACTCGCCGCAATCCCGAACCGAGAACACGAAGGAGCCGGACTCGACGCTCGCCGCCAGGTGGAAGTGGCCGTCGTCGCAGGGCGCCCCGTGCTCCATCGCGTTCGACACCGCCTCGTTGGTGGCGACCGTGATCTGGTACCGCGCGGCCGCGTCGAAGCCGGCGGCAGCGAGAGCGCGCTCGATGAAGCCGCGCCCCTCGGAAAGGCCGCGCGCACCGGGAGAGATCGCGAGGACCTGAGGCTGCACGCTGCGCACGTTAGTCCCAGGAGCGGATCGGATATGCCCCCGCATGCAACAAGACATTCACGCATAGAGCGGGGTTTTTGACGGAGTAGTCGACAGCGCGGCCTGGTGCACCTACCATCGAGCCATCCGTTGGCCAATACGGAAATTGGTGACGGTTGCCCCGCCCCTCTCGCGGTCGCATCTGGTCCCCGCCGTGATAGGCACAGTCCTGCTGTGCTCGTCGTCGGCATGGCCGGCACTCGCTGACCCGCCCGCGGGGAAGGGCCCGCCCGCGCATTCGAACGGAGCCGCCCGGCATGGGGCGAAGCACGGTCATGCCGTGGGACACGCGAAGAACAGCCCGTCGAGTCGAGGGCGCGCGCAAGCCCCGGCCCGCGCCCAGCGATCGGCGCCGCCCGGACAGCTGAAGAAGGCGGCGACGGCTGCGCCCGCCGCAACCGCGCAGGCCACCACGACCGCGACCGCCTCAGCTGCCGGGACGACGGCCAGGGCCTCGGCCTCGGCCTCCGGCGCGAAGCGTCCGTCCGCCGCCGCCGCGCGCCGGACCGCCAGGCGTCGCGCCGCAGCGGCCCGTCGCCGTGCGGCCGCGGCCGAGCGCCGCGCCGCCGCCGTGGCCGCCACCACGGCAGCCCGCCGCGCCCAACTGGAGCCGCCAGCCCAGGCGACCGCCGCCCCGCGGCAAGCCGCCCGGCGCACCAAGCGGGGGAACGAGCACAGCCGCCCGCCGTTCCTGCCGGTGCATACCGAGGAGAGGCTGCCCCAACCACTCCTGGCCGCGCGTGACGTCGTGGAGGTCGTGCCCGCACCGCTGCGGGCACTGGTGGCCGGCCTCGCGGCGGTCTCGATTCTGCTCGCATTGGCCTACGGCCTGACGCTGATGCGAAACCGCAGGCTGGCTGGCCAGCGGCGTGAGCTCCTTGGGCGCGTCGGATTGCTCCAGGCGGCTCTGCTTCCGGAGCTCCCGGAGAGCTTCGGCGCGTGCACGGCGTCCGTGGCCTACCGCCCGGCCGACGGACCGGGCGCTGGTGGCGACTTCTACGACGTGCTGCCCCTGGCCGGCGGCAAGACGGCGGTTCTGATCGGCGACGTCTCCGGCCACGGCCGCGCGGCGCTCGGGCGCACCGCGCTGGCTCGCTACACCCTGCGCGCGTACCTCGAGGCCGGGCTCGAGCCGCGCGAGGCTCTCCAGATCGCCGGCTCCGTGATGGCAGGCAAGCTCGAGGGAGACTTCGTGACCGCCCTGCTGGCGATCCACGACGCGGGCGCCGGGACGCTCACCTACGCCACCGCGGGGCATCCGCCGCCGATCGTCGTCTCGAGCTCCGGGTTCGATCCGGTGGTCGTGGCCACGGCTCCGCCGCTCGGCGTGGGCACGATCAGCGGCCAGCGTCAGACGACGCTCCCGTTCCCTCGCGGCGCGATCGCGTGCTTCTACACCGACGGGCTTTCCGAGGCGCGTACCGGCGGCAAGCAGCTGGGCTCGGCGGGCCTCGAACGGATCGTCCGCGAGCTCGGACCGGATGTCACGGCGGACCAGGTGATCGAGCGCGTTGCAGGGTCGGCCCGGACGATCAAGGACGACGCCGCAGCGTGCGTGATCAGGGCAGAGGACGGCGCGGCGATCGTGCGCTCACGCGTCGAGCGGCTGGAGTTGAGCCGCGCAGAGCTGCGCGGACCGATGCTGCGCGAGTTCCTCGACGCGTGCGGTGTGAGCGTTCACGGCGTGCGAGTGGCAGAACGCGAGGCAGGCGAGCTGGCTCGCCGCATGGGCGGCGCGATCCTCGAGGTGAGGATCGGAGAGCCGTCGCAGGTGGACGTCCTCGCGCCGGACCTTCCGGTGCGCGACGACGTTATGGCGTCGCTACATCAGCCTTCAGCACCGGGCAGATAAAGCCAAACGTCGGGTGCGGCTGGAACGACGCGGCGTCGGCGGTGGGGCTGCCGAACCACTTGTTGCTGACCGGCGCCTTCACCTTCTTGCCGGTGAGCCCACCGCTGTCGATCCTCAGCACGTCGACGCCGCGATAGGCGTCGGCCGTGTAGACGACCTCGCCGTTCGGGTCGGTCGGCGACCAGTACGCCGCCCAGGTCGAGCCGTTCGCGGGAATGTAGTAGCCGACCTGCTGAATGTCGCTCGGCGTGCGGTAGTCGAGGAAGCGCACGCCCTGCTCGTACCAACCCACGGTGGCGACGCCGTCCTTGGCGTCGAACCAGTGCGACGAGCAGTTGACCGTGACCGGTGCCTTCGAGTCGACGGCTCCGCTGGTGAACATGCCGTTCAGCTCGGTCTCCCAGGTGTCGACGGGCGTGATCGCGCCCCTGTTCAGCCGCGACAGATCCCAGGTCTCGAACTTGCCCTGGCCGCGGCAGCCGCCCGGTGCAGGCTCCGCGTCGAGGTCGACGTAGTCCTCCTCGGTGATCAGCAGCGTCTTCCCGCGGCGCTGCGAGTTGTGGAGGATGAAGTCGTTGTAGGGCGAGGGGTTCGCTCCCGCCGCGCCGGTCGTCCCGAGCAGCTGCGGGGCGAGCGGGTTGTCGGTCAGGCGGTAGCCGGCCGCGCCGCCGCCGCCCACCGACCAGAGCGTGCCCGTGCTGTCGAGCTCGGTGTCGTGCGTGATGTTGAAGTCGCTGTGCGAGGCAGCGGACTCGAACTTGCCGAGCGATCTCGGTGCGCTCGGGAAGGTGAGGTCGACGACCTCGACGTGGTCGCCGCCGTCGACCCAGGCCTGAGTGCAGTCGGTCTTCACGAAGTTCGCGATGTGGCCCGAGCCGCGGCCGGTGCCGCCGCTGAGGCCGAGCTGTAGGACGCCCCGCACTGTGGGCACCGTGCGATTCGCGATGTCGACCACGTACATGACCGAGCCGATGTCGAATTCGGCGCGGTCGTTCACCACGATCAGCGTGTCGCCGCAGGCGTCCACGTCCTCGTTCTCGAAGTGGGGGAGGGGGAGCTCCCCGACGACCTGCGGTGAGTCGGCGTCCGCGATGTCAAGCACGGTCACGCCGGTCCAGCCGCTCACGTAGGCGTAGTGGTCCCGGAAGACCATCCCGGCTGCGCTGCCGGGGATGTGCCCGAGCGGATGCACGTTGCTCGAGGCGGCGAGGGGCGGCTCGACCGGAAGCGTCTGCGCGGCGGCCGGCAGCGCGCTGACCAGGACGATGGCAGCGGCCAGCGCGAACGCCGACATCAGGCCCCGGACACGTCCCCCGCGCTGCTGCATGTTCCCCCCTTGGATCATGGCGCGCGCCTCCCGCGGGGCGCGCCACCGAGATCATTTCCCGCGAACGCGGTTCTCTAACCCGCTCAGCGTCCGCGGGCCGTCAAATCTCGTCTGGGGAGAACGTGTCGCAGGCGCCTGCGTCGCCGCTCTCGTAGCCTCGCTCGAACCAGCTGCGGCGCTGCTCCGAGGTGCCGTGGGTGAAGCTGTCCGGGTCGATGCCGCCCGTGGCCTCGCGCTGTAGGCGGTCGTCGCCGACGGCGCCCGCGGCCCTCAGGGCCTCACGAACGTCGCCTTTGTCGAGGTCGCCCTGCTTGTAGATCGTGTGGCCCCACACGCCGGAATAGCAGTCGGCCTGGAGCTCCAGCCGCACCGACAGCTCGTTCCCCTCTTCGGGGTGCTCGCGCTGGAGCGACCGCACCTCGTCGCTCGTGCCGAGCTGCTGCTGGACGTGGTGTCCGACCTCGTGTGCGATCACGTAGGCCCACGCGAAGTCGCCGCCGGCGCGGAGCCTGTTCTGCAGGTCTCCGTAGAAGCTGAGGTCGAGATAGACCATCTGGTCGCCGGGGCAGTAGAACGGGCCGACCGCGGAGCTGGCCGATCCGCAGGCGGTGTTGACGCCGTCGCGGTACAGCACGAGGCGCGCGCGCTCATAGGGCTGCCCGTCCCGCCGGAAGATCTCCAGCCATGTCTTCTGCGCATCGGTGAACACATAGGCGCTGAAGTCCTTGAGATCGCGCTCGGGGTCCTGGGAGGGCGGAATTGGGTCCGGGTGCGCCGGAGCCATACCGCCGCCCAGTCCGGTGTCGACGTCGAACGCCGAACCGCTTCCGCCCAACACCTGAAGCGCCAGCACGATCAGCACACCCACGAGCCCGAGCCCGCCACCGACCGCCCCGCCACGACCCATCGGGAAGCCGCTCGAGCGAGCCCCGCGCCGGTCGATCACATCGGGGCTTCGACCCCGTCGCCACTTCATCGTGCCTTCGTACCCACGTTGTCGAGGCAAAATGCCTCGGCATGCGGATATGCGTGATGGTCGAAGGTCAGGAAGGCGTGAGCTGGGACGACTGGGTCGCGCTCGCGCGCGCGTGTGAAGAGCACGGCTACGAGGCGCTGTTTCGGTCGGACCACTACGGCCCGGTGGTCGCGGAGGAGGAGCGCGGCTCGCTCGATGCCTGGACGACGCTGGCCGGCCTCGCCGCCGTGACCTCGACAGTGCGGCTCGGCACGCTGGTCTCGCCGGCCACCTTCCGCCATCCGTCGGTCCTCGCCAAGTCCGCGGTCACCGTGGACCACATCTCCGGCGGCCGGGTGGAGGTGGGGATGGGCGCCGGGTGGAACGAGGCCGAGCACAGGCGCTACGGCTTCCCGTTCCCGCCCACGCGCGAGCGCATGGACATCTTCGCCGAGCAGCTCGAGATAGTGCATCGCCAGTGGAAGGGCGAGCCGTTCTCGTTCGAGGGGGAGCACTACCGGCTCGCGGACTCCAACCCGCGCCCGCAACCGGTGCAGTCGCCGCACCCGCCCCTGATAGTGGGCGGACGCGGCGGCGGACGGAGCGTCGCCCTCGCCGCGCGCTGGGCCGACGAGTACAACACCGTCTCACCCACCGCCGACGAGTGTCGTGCGCTGCGCGAGCGCATCGCAGCCGCATGCGAGCGCGAGGGCCGCGAGCCGCTGCCGCTGTCCGTGATGACCCGCCTGATCCGGGACCCGGACGACGCGCTCCGGCACCTCACCGAGCTTGCGGAGGCGGGGGTGGAGCGCGTGATGCTCCAGCACCTCGAACACACCGACCTCGAGGCCCTCCAACTGATCGCGGAAGAGGTCGCGCCGCAGCTGCGCTAGGTCACCAGCTGGACGATCGCGGCGATTCCCACCGCCACGATCACCGCCCGCAGCGCCTGTGGTGACAGCCGCCGGCCGTAGCGGGCCGCCAGCTGGGCGCCCACGACCGAGCCGGCCGCAATCAGCGCGGCCGGCCCCCAGGCCACGTCCGCCACGGCGATGAAGACGACCGCCGCCACGGCGTTCACGAGCCCGGCGAGCACGTTCTTGAGTGCGTTCACGCGCTGGAGGTCGTCGGGCAAGGCGAGCCCCAGGATCGCGAGCAGCAGGATGCCCTGGGCCGCGCCGAAGTAGCCGCCGTACACGCCCGCGAGGTACACGAGCACGCGCGGCAGGCCGGTTCCGTGCGCCTCCGGCGCCGGGCGGTGCTCGGCCACGAGGCGGTCGAGCTGGGGCTGGAGCACGATCGACACGAGCGCGATGCCGATGAACACCGGCACGATCGCCTCGAACGCCGACTGCGGCAACACGAGCAGCAGCACCGCGCCGGTGATCCCCCCGAGCAGCGACGCGGCTCCGAAGCGCAGCACGCGCGTGCGCTGTCCGGCCAGCTCGCGCCGGTAGCCGATCGCGCCGGAAACGGAGCCCGGCACGAGCCCGATCGTGTTCGACACGTTCGCCGTGACGGGCGAGTACCCGAAGGCGAGCAGGACCGGGAACGTGATCAGCGTGCCGCTGCCGACCAGGGTGTTGATCGCGCCGGCCGCCATGCCGGCCGCGGCGATCGCGGCGATCTCGGCAGCGCCCACGGGGCGGCGATCCTAGCGCGAGCGGGTGCAGTGGCCGGTGTCCCGAGTAGTGCTTCGGGACACCGGTCGCAGCCTTCCCGGCCGCAGCACCCGGCGCCTCCCTCTCGGACCGGAATCCTTCCCGGTCCGACATCCCGGGTGATACCCAGGCGGCTGAGGATGTAAGCATGCGCGGGATGGAGGTCGTCCTCGTGCGCCACGGCGAGACCGAGTGGAGCCGGGACGCCCGCCACACCGGTCGCACGGACGTGCCGCTGACCGACGAGGGTCGCCGCCAGGCCGAGCGCCTCCGGGACGCCCTCCGCGACTGGAGCTTCACCCGTGTGCTGGCGAGCCCGCTCGGCCGCGCCCTCGACACCTGCCGCCTCGCGGGCCTGGGCGATCGCGCGGAGTCGAACGACGCGCTGCTCGAGTGGGACTACGGCGACTACGAGGGGGAGACCACCGCGCAGATCCGCGAGCGGCGTCCGGACTGGAACCTGTGGCGCGACGGCTGTCCGGGCGGGGAGAGCGCAGCCGACGTGGGCGCCCGCGTGGATACGATCGTCTCCGAGCTGAAGGCGTCAGACGGAGACGTGGCCGTGTTCGCCCACGGTCATCTTCTGCGAGTGCTGGCGGTCCGCTGGGTGGAACTGCCGCCGGAGGCCGGCGCTCGCTTTTGGCTCGCAACGGCAACGATCTCGGTGCTTGGCTTCGAGCGCGAGACCGCTGCGTTGAGGCGCTGGAACGCCCCCGTTCGGTAGTAGCCTGACCCGATGCGAGTACTCGACTGCCAGTGCGGCACCACCCTCAAGGCCGCCAACGACGAAGACCTTGCGAGCTCGGTTCGCGATCACGTGAACGAGTCGCACCCAGACCTGGACCTATCGGACGATCAGATCCAGGAGATGGTCGCCGAGCAGGCGTACGACGCCGACGACGCATAGGCCGGTTCGCGCTGCCCGTCAGCGGGTAAACGAGGGAGGCGCAGGGAGAAGCGAACCGGAGAGCAGGATGCTCGGAGCCCAGGACGACGTGAGCGAGACCGTGCAGGATCACGCGCTCGCCACCATGGAGTGCGACGTGCCCGTCGGCTGGTCGCTCGACGACTGGCGCACCGTGCGCGGACTCGCCCGCGAGGTCACAGGAGAGCCTGGACAGCCGTGGTGGCGCCGGCTACTACAAGCATCGCGCCGATCGCACGAAGGAGCTGGACCTCGCTGAGCCGCCCGGTCAGCCGGGCGCCGAGGAGCGCGCCGGGCACGGAGGCCGCCGAGCCGATCGCGAGCAGGTCCCAGTCCACGCCGTCGGGCGTGTGCCCGATCACGCCCGCGATCCCCACGCACACGCCCACCGCAAGGTTCGTCCCCACGGCTCGCGCCGGCGCCTCGCCCACGTAGCGAAGCAGCGCGGGCATGCGCAGCGCGCCGAGTATCAGGCCGACCAGGCCGCCGAGGACTCCCACCGCGGCCCCGGTCAGGACGGCCGCGCGTATGTCGAGGTCCTCGCCCGCAGGACCGTTGCGCCGCGGCGGCCGCGCGGGGCGTCGCAGCAGGTCGACGCCGAAGTAGAGGAGAACGGCCCCGATCACCACGAGCAGGGTCTCGTCGGGGAGGACACCCGAGAGGTAGCCGCCCGCCACGGCGCCGACCATCGACGGCGGGGCCATCCACGCGAACAGCCGCCAGTTGATGCGGCCGGCGCGCACGTGCACGATCGCGGCCGCGAGGGCGGCCACCCCGGAGATACCGATGTTCGCTCCGGCGCCGGCGGCGGGGTGCGAGGCCACGAGCAACACCGCCGGGAGGCGGATATTGCCGAGCACCAGGCCGACGACGCCGCCGGCGAGGGCAACCGCGAAGCACCAGGCGCAGAATGCGGTGAGCTCGAGCGCGTCCAAGAGAGGCGCGGAAGTCTCCCAGGCCTTGACTGAGAATCGTTCTCAGTACGATCCTCGGGATGTGGGCGCGGATTCTCGGTGTGCTGGCGGCGCTTGCGGCGCTCGCAAGTACCGGGTGTGGCGACGACACCCCGTCCGGGGACGGCCTCACCGTGATCGCCACGACCACCCAGGTCGCGGACCTCGCCCGGGAGGTGGGCGGGGATCGCGTGAGCGTCGAGGGCATGCTGCGCCCCGGCGGCGATCCTCACGACTACGAGCCGCGGCCGAGCGACGTGGCGGCCGTGGCCCGTGCCGCGGTCGTGTTCCGCTCCGGGGGCGAGGTGGACGACTGGCTCGGCGAAGTGATCGACAACGCGGGTGGCGACGCCGAGGTCGTGAGCCTGATCGACTCGGTCGAGCGCCTCGACGACGATCCCCACTGGTGGCAGGACGCGCGCAACGGCGTGCGCGCGGTGGAGGCCATCCGCGCGGAGCTCTCGAAGGTCGATCCCCGCGGCCGGGAGGCATACGCACGCAATGCCGAGCGGACGGTCCGGAGGCTCCGCCGACTCGACCGCAAGATCGCCGGCTGCGTCGAGCGCGTGCCCGCCGCGAAGCGCAAGATCGTGACGACCCACGACGCGCTCGGATACTTCGCGCGCCGCTACGGGGTCGAGGTCGTGGGCGCGGTGATCCCGTCCCTCTCCACGCAGGCGCAGGCGTCAGCCGGCGACGTGGAGCGCCTGGTCGAGCAGATTCGCCGCGAGGGCGTGGAGGCTGTGTTCCCCGAGAGCTCGGTGAACCCGGACATCGAGCGCGCGATCGCAGGCGAGGCGGGCGCGCGTATCGGCGACTCGCTGTATGCGGACTCGCTGGGACCCAGCGGCAGCGCAGGGGACACGTACATAGGAGCGCTGGCCGCCGACGCACGACGCCTGGTGCGCGGGATGTCCGGCGGGCGCGTCGTCTGCCTCGCGGGGCTCTAACGGGCGCGGCACGCGGGGCACTCGCCCCGCAGCGTCACGTCGTGCGCGTCGATCGCGTAGTCGACCCGGCTCGCGAGCCGCTCGATCGCGCGCTCGAGGCCCGAGTCCTCGAACGCGGATACCTCGCCGCAGCTCTCGCAGACGATGTGGTGGTGGTGCTCGCCGCTCGGGCCGATCGGCTCGTAGCGAGCCACGCCCTCGGCCGCGTCCACGCGGCGGGTGAGACGCAGCTTGTCGAGCAGTTCGAGCGTCCGGTAGATGCTCGCCACGCCCACGTCCTGGCCGCGGCGATGGAGGCTGTCCGCGATCTCCTTCGCCGTGACGCTGCAACCGAGGTCGGCGAGCGTCTCGACCACCGCCGAGCGCGGGCCGCTCAGGCGATAGCCCTCGCGCTCGAGCTCGCGCTGCGCGTGTCCAACCCACTCACTCACTGCCTCAAGCATGTCACGTCATCCACCTCAATCCAGATGATTGTGGGCTTCGGCAGGGCGCCGAGCGTCACGCGTCTGGAGGTGGGGAAGACCAGGCCGTCGAAGCTCCGGTGCCCCCGGCACTCGTGCCGGCCGCGCGCCCATTTCCCGAACACCTCGGCGGTGTAGTCGAGCCGGGTGAGCAGTCCCTGCTCGTCGAAGTGGAAGCGCTGCCGGCGCGAGTGAGTCGGGATCTCCGGCGGGAAGGTCGCCTCCATCGTCCGGCCGTGTTCCTCGATCTCGCAGCGGGTGAGCAGCAGCGGCGTCGTGAAGTAGTTCCAGAGCGCGTAGCCCGCGAAGTAGAGCGCGTCGAGGTGGTCCCACCAGAGCCGCCTGCGCAGGCCGGGGAAGCGCCGGCGCATGTCGGTGCGCCGGTCGACGGTCGCGCCCGTGTCGTCCTCGATGCGCACGTGGTCGCCCTCGAAGATGCCGCGCCCGGCCTGCTTCGCCCCCGCGCCGGGGTAGGGCTCGATCACCGTGCGCGGCTCGTCCATCGAGACCGTCGCGCGGTAGTCGGGGAAGGGCTCGTGCACGCGCTTCCACGCGAGGGCGAAGCCGCCCGTGTGCAGGTGTGCGGATACCTCGGTCGTGGACTCCCAGGCCTCGCGGCCGCCGTGGGCCGCGAGCACCTGGTCGAGCAGTGAGGTCAGCCGCTTGCGGTGCTGAAGCGCTCGGCCACCTTGTCCCAGTTCACGACGTTCCACCACGCGTCGATGTAGTCCGGGCGCTTGTTCTGATACTTCAGGTAGTAGGCGTGCTCCCAGACGTCCACGCCGAGCAGGGGCGTCTTGCCGTCGGTGAGCGGGTTGTCCTGGTTGGCGCTCGAGACCACCGCGAGGCCGGATCCGTCGTGCACGAGCCACGACCAGCCGGACCCGAACTGATTCACGCCGGCGTCCTTGAGCTTGCCCTGGAAGTCGCTGAAGGACCCGAAGGCCGACTCGATGGCGGCCGCCAGGTCGCCGTCCGGCTCGCCGCCGCCGTCGGGCGACATCCACTCCCAGAACAGCGAGTGGTTGTAGTGGCCGCCCCCGTTGTTGCGGACGGCCGTGCGCTTGTCGTCCGGAATCTGGGAGAGGTTCGCGATCACGTCCTCGATCGGCTTGTCTGCCCACTCGGTGCCCTCGAGGGCGGCGTTCACCTTGTCCACGTAAGCCTGGTGGTGCTTGTCGTGGTGAAGCTTCATCGTCGCCTCGTCGATGTGGGGCTCGAGAGCGTCGTAGTCATACGGGAGGGGCGGTACCTCGTACGGCATCTGTCTCTCCTTCGGTTCGGATCTGGGGTAGCACTCTATGCGGTGCTCCTCGTCTCTTGGAACGTGGCCGGACGCCGGACGCGGCTGGAAGAGCAAGCGGATCGGGTGCTCGCGCTCGAGCCCGACGTCGTGTGCCTTCAGGAGGTCACGCCCGTCACTGCCGAGCCCTGGCTTCGGCGGCTCGCCGACGCCGGTCTGACCGGCGTGCTCGCTCCGCTCCCGGCGGTGCGCGACGGGAGCCGGCCGCTCGCTGTGCTGACGGCCTCGCGGATACGAGCCGAGGTCGTGCCGGTCGCCGATGTCCCGTGGCAGGAGCGGGTGCTCGCTGCCCGGGCCGGTCCGCTCGAGGTGGTGAACGTCCACTCTCCAATCAGCCCGAAGCCGGAGCTGGCGAAGGTGCGCACTCACGAGGCGGTGTTCGAGCACCTTCGCTCCGGCGCCGGCCCGCGGGTGGTCCTCGGGGACCTCAACACGCCACGCCGCGAGCACGCCGACGGCAGCGTTTGGACCTTTGCGCGCGACCGCAATGGCCGCCTGCGACCCGACCGCGGCGAGCGTTGGGACGCCGCCGAGTCGGCGCTGATCCGCGGCCTCGAGGCGCACGGCTTCCGCGACGCATTCCGCGAGCTGCACGGATTCGACTCGAAGGAGCCGACCTGGGAATGGCCCCGCACGGGAGGCGGCTGGCGCCTCGACCACCTGATCGCGTCCGCCGAGGTCGACGTACTGGAGTGCGCCTACCGGCACGACTGGCGCCGCGAGGATCGGCTCTCGGACCACTCGGCGCTGGTGGCACGGCTCCATATCGAAGACGCCGAGCCACGCTAGAGTTTCTGCTCGCTCGCGGCTGTGGCGGAACTGGTAGACGCCCAGGCTTCAGGTGCCTGTGCTCCGTAAGGGGCGTGGAGGTTCGACTCCTCTCAGCCGCATTTCCGTCCGGTGCGTACGCGAACATACGTTCGTATGACGCATCTGGTCGACGTCGTGACGCAGAGCCTCGAGCTTGCTCGTCAAGGCCTCTCGACCTCTGAGGTCGCGCGACGGGTCGGCGTCCCGCGGGCCACGGTTCGCGACTGGCTCGCCGGCCGCGTGCCGGCCCGGTATGAGGCCGGCGCAACAGGGTGCGCCAGCTGCGGGGGCGTGCATGATCTCGACGCTCTGCCGGCGGCCTATGTCTACCTGCTCGGCATGTACCTCGGCGACGGCTGCATGTCGGCGCATCCCCGTGGAGTGTTCAAACTGCGCATCTCGCTGGACGCCCGCTACCCCGCGATCGCCGCGGAGTGCGAGCGCGCGATGCGCGCCGTGATGCCGAGGAACCGCATCGGGCGCGTTGGCTATGGCACTTGGCACGAGCTGTACGCATATTCGAAGAGCTGGCCGTGCCTGTTTCCACAGCACGGGCCCGGCCGCAAGCACGAGCGCACGATCGCCCTGACCGAGTGGCAACGGAGGCTGGCGGCACGCTGGCCGGCGCTGCTGCTGCGCGGCCTGATCCACTCCGACGG
>DASUQG010000307.1:0-4521 GCA_036280695.1 Thermoleophilaceae bacterium | reverse complement strand
AATGCCGAACATGGCAATCAGGCCCATTGAACGCGCGAGTGTACTGGGCGCGCCCTACAGAAAGAGCCGCCCGAGCGCGTACCCGATGCCGAAGAAGACCAGAATCACAGTGGCCACCACCACGGCAACCAGGCCGATCATCGCGCCGAAGCGGGGTCCGTCGCCGTCCATCGGTGTGAATCCTACGTTCCGGGGGCCCCAGCGCCTACAGCAGCGGTGAAGGGGTGGATGCCCCGCCCGCGCCGGGGGTTATCGGAGTTATCCGCGATATACACGGCAAATCCAGATAGGTCCCCTCTTCAATGCTGCTGTTTGAGGACCGTCGCGGCATCGAACCGCGCGGCCAGCACCGCCGGCAACTCCTCGAGCGAGTCGATCACCACACTCGCCGCGGCCAGCTCCTCGCGCGCGTGTGTGCTCGTGACCGCCACGGCAGCGGCGCCGGCCGCCTTCGCCGCCTCGATGCCGGGCGGAGCGTCCTCGACGACGAGCGCCTCGGCCGGATCCACGCCCAGCCGGCGCGCCGCTGTGAGGTAGCCCTCCGGGTCCGGCTTGCCGCGCGCTACGTCGTCGGCGAACACCATCACGGCGGGCGGCTCGATCCCGACCGCGGCCAACCGCGCCAACGCGAGCGGCCGCGTGCCCGAGGTGACAACCGCGACCCGATCATCCTTCAATGCCCGGAGCGCCGCACGCGCCCCGGGGATGGCAACCAGGCCGTCGACATCCTCAGCCTGCAACCGCTCGAGCTCCCGAGACTCCACCACGGCATCGAGATCGGGGCGTAACGTGCGAATGACGTCAGCGGACCGCACGCCATGCATCGCCGACCGCAACGCACCCTCTTCGATGCTGTTGTGGCGAGCCCAGTCCACCCACACCCGCTCGGTGGCCTCGCGCGACTCCACGAGCACGCCGTCCAGGTCGAACAGAACCGCTGAGATCCTGCGCACTAGAGCGTCGACGCCCGTGCGTCCGCGTCCTCGCGCACGAGGTCCGCGATCAGGTAGATCGAGCCGGCTGCCAGCACGGCGCCCTCGGAGCCGGCGAGTTCACGCGCGCGTGTGACCGCTGCGCGGGGCTCCGGGACCGTCTCCGCCGCCGGGCCGCCCAGCTTCTCGGCCAGCGTCACCAGCGTGGCGGGTGAGAGCGCGCGCGGGTTGGCCGGACGGGTGAAGACCACTCGGTCGAAATGCGGCAGCAGCGCCTCGAGCATCCCGGCGGCGTCCTTGTCCTCCAGCACGCCGACCACTCCCACCCGGGGGCGGCGCTCGGCGAAGACGTCGGGCAGCGAGGCCGCGAGCGCGTGCGCGCCGGACGGGTTGTGGGCGCCGTCGAAGAGCGTGAGCGGGCGCTCGCCGACCCGCTCGAGCCGGCCGGGCACCACGGTCTCAGCCGCAGCCCTCTTCACAGCATCGGACTCGAGCGGTCGCCCGAGGAACGCCTCGGCTGCCGCCGCCGCAAGGCTGAAGTTCACGCTTTGAAAGCCGCCCACGGCCCGCAGCTCCACGGGGAGTGGCTGCGCGGTGACCAGGCGAGCGTGGCGAGCGGCGGCGGTCTCGCGAGCGAGGGCGACAACCTCGGGCTCGAGCGTGCCGACGACGAGCGTTCCGTGGTCGTGGACCACCGCCAGCTTCTCGCCCGCGATGTCCTCCAGAGTGGGCCCCAGCCAGCGCGTGTGCTCGAGACTGACCGAGGTGAGCACCTGAACCTTCGACGGGATCACGTTGGTGGCGTCGAAGCGACCGCCGAGGCCGGCCTCGATCACCGCCACCTCCACCCCGCGACGCGCCAGCTCGTGGTACGCCGCGGCCGTCAATGCCTCGAACTGCGTCACGTGGTCGTCCGGGTCGGCCGTGCGGTTCACGAGCTCCGCTGCCTCCGCGGCGCGGGTGACCGCCGCGGCGAAGTCGGCCTCCGGCACCGCCTGCTGCCTCACCTCGATGCGCTCGCGAAACGAGCGCAGGTGCGGCGAGGTGTAGCTCCCGCTGCGGAGCCCGTGCCGCTCCAGGATCGCCGCGCAGAAGCGGGCGGTCGAGGACTTGCCGTTCGAGCCGACCACGTGGACCGACGCGAAGCGCCGCTGCGGAAGCCCGAGCACGGTCATCAACCGGTGCATGCGGTCGAGTCCGAACCGCATCCCGAACAGCTCGAGCGAGAGCAGGTACTCCTCCGCCTGCTTGAAGTTCACGGCCGCAGCCTCTGGAGCGCCTCGCGGTACTCCTCGAGCTTGCGGCGCTCCTCCTCGACGACGGCGGCCGGCGCCTTCGCCACGAACTGCTCGTTGGCGAGCTTGCTCTCGGCTCGCTCGATCTCCTTGCTGAGGTCGGCCGCCTTCTTCTCGAGCCGGGCCTCCGCCTCGGCTGCGTCGAACGCCTCCGAGGGCAGCACCTGCACGCCGCCGCCCGGGATGGGCACGGTGGCCAGGACGTCGCCGTCTCCGGACACCTCGTCCACCCACTCGAAGCGGGCGAGCCGCGCGATGTGTGCGCGGCAGGCGTCGTAGCCGTCGGCGGCGAGGTGGCCGCGCACGCTGGCGCTCGGCCTGGCACCCACCTCGTCGCGGTAGCGCCTGAGCGCGGTCACGGCCTCGATCATCCGACCCAGCTCGAGCTCGGCGTCCGCGTCGAACTTGGCCGGGTCCACCGCCGGGAAGTCCGCGACCGCGAGCAGGCCGCGATCGTCACCCGGCATCAGGTCCCAGATCTCCTCGGTCACGAACGGCATCACCGGGTGCAGCAGCCGCAGAATGCGCTCGAGCGACCACAGCAGCACGGCGGAGACCTCGGCGTTGTCCTCCGCGTAGAGGCGCGGCTTGGCGAGCTCGAGATACCAGTCGGCGAGCTCGGACCAGAAGCCGCCGTAGAGCTCGAGCGCAGCCGCGGAGAAGCGGAAGCCGTCGTAGAGCTCGGTCACTCGCTCGGTCAGGCGCTCGATCCGCGACACGATCCAGCGGTCCTCGACCGTCCCGCCGGCGCCGGGGTCGGGCTCCACGTCTGAGACACGCAGCAGGATCAGCCGCGCGGCGTTCCAGAGCTTGTTCGCGAGGTCGCGACCCTGCTTCACGCGCTCCTCGTTGAAGCGCACGTCCTGCGACGAGGACATCGCGAGCAGGCCGAAGCGCAGCGCGTCCGCGCCGTACGCCGGGAACTCGCCGCCCTCCTCGTACACGGGCGGGCGCGGGCCCCCGTGGACCAGGTCCGAGGGGTCGATCCCCGTCCCAAGCGACTTCGACATTCGCCGCCCGTCCGGCGCCTGGATCACGGAGTGGATGTTCACGTCCGTGAACGGCGCATGCTCGGTGAGCTCCTCGCCGAACATCACCATGCGCGCCACCCAGAGGAAGATGATGTCGCGCGCGGTGGAGAGCACGTCGGTGGAGTAGAACGCGCGCAGCTCCTCGGTGGCCTTCGGCCATCCGAGCGTGGCGAACGGCCACAGCCCTGACGAGAACCAGGTGTCGAGCACGTCCGGATCGCGCTCCCAGCCCTCGCCGCCGGGTGCCGTCTCGCCCACGTAGGTCTCGTCGCCGCGGTACCAGACCGGCAGCTGGTGGCCCCACCAGAGCTGGCGCGAGATGCACCAGGGACGGATGTTCTCGAGCCAGTTGAGATAGACGCCCGTCCACGGCTTCTCCGGGTGGAACGTGATCGTCCCGTCCCTCACGACCTCGATCGCGGGCTGCGCGAGCTTGTCCATGTCGCAGAACCACTGGAGCGAGATCAGCGGCTCCACGCGCCGTCCCGAGCGGTGGGAGTGCGGCACGTCGTGCACATAGGGCTGCGTGCCGGAGATGAGTCCCTGTTCGCGCAGCTCCGCCACGACGGCCTTGAGCGCCTCGTCCACCTCCATGCCCCGGAACCGCTCGGGCGCCGCGTCGGTGATACGGCCGTCCTCGCCGATCACCGTGACCTCCTCGAGCCCGTGCCGGCGGCCGATCTCGAAGTCGCTCTGGTCGTGCCCGGGCGTGATCTTCAGGGCGCCGGTGCCGAACTCGGGGTCCACGTAGTCGTCGGCGATGATCGGCAGCCGGCGGCCCACGAGCGGCAGCACCGCGGCCTCCCCGATCAGGCGCGAGTAGCGCTCGTCGCCCGGGTTCACAGCGATAGCGGTGTCGGCGAGCATCGTCTCGGGCCGGACCGTGGCGATCGTGACCGAGCCCGATCCCGACTCGAGCGGGTAGTCGAGCATGAAGAGGGTGTCCTCCACGGTCCGCTGCTCGACCTCGAGGTCGGAGATCGCTGTCCGCAGGCCGGGGTCCCAGTTGACCATGTAGTTGTCGCGGTAGACGAGCCCCTTCTCGTACAGGTGCACGAACACCTTGGTGACCGCGCGCACGTACTCGTCGTCCATCGTGAAGCGCTCGTCCTCGTAGTCGAGCGAGGACCCGAGCTCCTTGAACTGGCGCGTGATGTTGTCGCCGTACTCCTGGACCCACTCCCAGACCCGCTCGACGAACGCCTCGCGCCCGATCTCCTCCCGCGAGCTGCCCTCGGCCTCGAGCTGCTTCTCGACGACCCG
>DASUQG010000306.1:0-3491 GCA_036280695.1 Thermoleophilaceae bacterium | reverse complement strand
CGGCAAGGAGGTCGTGGAGGAGGCGTTCCGCATCCACGGCGGCTACGGCTACTCGAAGGAGTACGAGATCGAGCGCCTCTACCGCGACGCCCCGCTGCTTCTGATCGGCGAGGGCACCTCCGAGATCCAGCGCATGGTGATCGGGAAGAAGCTGCTGGAGCGCAACAAGATCTAGGCTTGCTCGCGTGTCGAGCGCCGATACCAAGACCCTGATCAAGCAGGCCGTGGAGCACCTTCAGCAGGAGGTGCCGGCCTTGAAGCAGCTGAAGCTGGTGGTCCGCCTCGAGCTGCGCGCGCGCGGCGACGTGCCGATCTGGCGCGTGGAGGTCCCCGGGCCAAAGATCGACAAGGACCCGGCGGCCGACGCGCGCATCGACGTCTCGGTCGCGCGCTCGCACTTCAACGAGCTGGCCGCGGAGGGGCGCCTCAAGCACTGGGTGGACGCGTACGACCACGGGCACGTGCGCGTGAGCGGCGATCCGGCGGTGACCAAGCTGATCGGCAACGTGATCCGGCGCCAGCGGGCGCGTGCGTGAGGCGCTGGCGCAGATCGAGCGGGCGTTCCGGGACGCGCCCCGTCCCTCCGACGGCGACCTGCTCCATGAGCGCTGCGCGGACGACAACGACATCGTGCGGCTGTATCCCATCGCCCACTGGCGGGAGATGCCGGACGAGCTCGTCGAGAGCGAATACGCCGCGCTGTCGTTCCTTAGCCCCGACGGCTTCCGCCATTTCATCGCCGCATACATGGGCTTCACGCTGCGACATCTGGACACCGGGGCCGCCGCCGTCGATTCGACGATCTGGAGCCTCGCCCCCGTGTTCTACGAGGACCCTGGCATTCAGGATTTCGTGGTGTCGAAGCTCGGAACGCTCACGGAGAGCCAGCGCGCCGCGGTAATCGCCTTTCTGGAGGCGGTGCGCGAGCTCGGCGACGACTACGTCGCCGAGCAGGCCAACAAAGCCCTCAGCTACTGGGCGTGAGGATCATCTGGGTGCAGGTGAAGAAGGCGGCGTTCTTCCCGTCCTTCTGTATCAGCACGTCCCAGACCTGAGTGCGGCGACCCACGTGGAGGGGGTGGCCGAGCGCGGTGAGCACGTCGCCCGGGCGGCCCGCGGCGAAGACGTTCGCCTTCAGCTCGGCGGTCGTGAAGTCGGCGCCGTCCTGGAGGTGGCGGAACGTGCCCCAGGCGGCCACGGTGTCGGCGAAGGCCACCCAGACGCCCCCGTGCACGTACCCGCCGGGGTGGAGGTGGCGCTCGTCCACCTCGAGGCGGCCCTCGACCTCGTCGTCCTCGATGCGCACGACCTCGATTCCGAGGTCGCCGGGGAAGCTGCCCGCGATGCCCCGGCGGAAGCGCTCGGGGGTGACCTCGGGGTTCGTCAGGCCGCCCGCTCCAGCTCGGCGCCCCCGTCGTAGAGCTTGATCACCTTGACGGTGCCGGGTGGGGACGCGTCCAGGCACAGCCCGCACAGCACGCACTCGTCGAGGTTCTCCTCCACGATCTGAACGCCGTCCTCGGCCGCTCCGAAGATGTCCACCGGGCAGGCCTCCTCGAGCTTCTTCGCCAGCTCGGCGTCGCCGCGGACGGACTGCTCGACCTCAACGGCGATGAAGGTGCCGTGGCTCGTGGGGCTCACGCGGCCACCCCGAGGCGCTCCTTCACGAGACCCGGGATCTCCGCGATCTCCTCGGCCACGACGATGCCCGCGGAGGCCAGGCGCTCGATCTTCTCGGCGGCGGTGTCCTCCTTGCCCTCCACGATCGTGCCGGCGTGGCCGAAGCTCATCCCGGGCATCTCGTCCATGAAGCGGCCCGCCATGAATGCGACGATCGGGAGCCCGCGCGTGCTGTCCTCGGTCACGTAGCGAGCCAGCTCGGCCTCCATGCGCCCGCCGGGCTCGGTGTAGATCACGATCGCCTCGGTCTGCTCGTCCTGCTCGAACAGCGGCATCAACTCGGCGTAGGAGGAGCCGATGATCGCGTCCCCGCCGATCGACACGGCCGTGGACTGGCCGAGGCCGGCGGCGGTGAGCGTGGACGACATCTCGGTCGTCATGCCGCCGGAGCGGGAGATCACGCCGACAGGCCCCTGCGAGTACGCCTTCGCGGCGTCCTTCGCGGGGCCGCCGATGCCGCCCATCTTGATCACGTCCGGGACGATGATCCCGAGGCAGTTCGGCCCGATGATGCGCGCACCGTGCGCGGAGGCGAGCTCGACCATCTGCGCCACGTCACCGCGCGGGATGCGCTCGGTCACGATCACCACCAGCTCGATGCCGTTCTCGATCGCCTCGAACACCGCGTCCTTGGTGAAGGCGGGCGGGACGGTCACGACCGAGCCGTTGATCGGGGCGCCGTGGTTCTCGACGGCCTGCTCGACCGTGTCGAACACCGGCACGCCGTGCACCTCGCGGCCTCTGCGCCCCGGCGTGACACCGCCCACGACCTTCGCGCCCTTGCCGTAGTCGATGCACTCGCGGGTGAGGTTCACGGCCTCGCGGCCGGTGATGCCCTGGACGATGAAGGTGGTGTTCTCGTCGATCAGGATTGACATCAGGCGGCCACCCCCTGGATCTTCTCCACCGCCCGCCGCGCCGCCTCGTGCATCGACACGGAGCGGTCGCAGTACTCCACGCCGTACTTCTCGAGGATCTTGAAGCCCTCGTCCTCCCAGGCGCCCGGGATGCGGAAGATCGCGATCTTCTCGGCCGGGTCGTAGCCGAGCTCGAGGCAGGCCTTGATCACGCCGCGGGCCACGATGTCCACACGCGTGTTCGAGACGATCGACATCATCACGGCGATCTTGTCCACGCCGGGCTTCTGGAGCACCAGCTTCGCGAGCCCCGCGGCCTTGCGAACCGACGGGTTACCGCCGATCTCGCAGTAGTTGGCCGGGCGCCCGCCGTGGGCGCGGACCGCGTCGAACAGCGTGAGCGAGCCGCCGCCGGCGCCGATAACGAGGCCGAGGTCGCCGTCGAACTCGGTCACGTTGCCCGCCACGCCGCGGTGGTCCATCGAGTCGACCTCCTCGCCGGCCAGCTCGAACTCGGTCGGCTCGCGAGCCTCGCGCGTCTCCTCGTCGCCCACGCCGAGCTCCTTCAGGAGCGCCTGCTGGCGCGGGCGGGCCTCGTTCTCCATGTCCATGTGGGCGTCGAGCGCCACGAACGAGCCGTCCTCGAGCTCTCCCAGCGGGTTGATCTCCGCGAGCGTCATGTCGTGCTCCACGAACAGCTTGGCCAGGCGGGCCAGGATGGGGGTGATGCGGGTGAGCTGGCGCCCGCCGACGCCAGTGGACGCGATGGTCTCCTTCGCCATGTAGTCGCTGAAGGGCTGGATCGTGGAGAAGTGCCGGCGCCCGACCTTGTCGGGCTGCTCCTCGGCCACCTGCTCGATGTCGATCCCGCCGACGGGCGAGAAGATCATCACCGGCTGCTTGCGGAGCCCGTCCCAGACGACGCCCGCGTAGTACTCCTGCTTCACCTCGGCC
>DASUQG010000305.1:0-5353 GCA_036280695.1 Thermoleophilaceae bacterium | reverse complement strand
GTGGCCGACAAGCCCGGCGCGCTGGAGCTCCCGCGCGTTCGCGGGGAGATCCGCTTCGACGACGTGACCTTCTCGTACGGCGGCGACGCGCTCGCGCTCGACCGGGTGAGCCTCGACGTTCCGCCCGGTCAGACGCTGGCGCTCGTGGGCGCCACCGGCGCGGGCAAGTCGACGCTCGCGAAGCTGGTGGCCCGCTTCTACGATCCGGACTCCGGGCGCGTGCTGATCGACGGCCATGACCTTCGCGACGTGACGGAGCGCTCGCTGCGCTCGCAGCTCGGCATCGTGCCGCAGGAGAGCTTCCTGTTCTCGGGCACGATCCGCGACAACATCGCCTTCGGCCGTCCGGACGCGACCGACGAGGACGTCCGCGCTGCGTCGCAGGCGGTGGGCGCGCACGACTTCATCGAGCGGCTGCCGGAGGGCTACGACACCGAGGTGGGCGAGCGCGGCGGGCACCTCTCGGCCGGCCAGCGCCAGCTGGTGGCGTTCGCGCGCGCGGCGGCCGCGGATCCGCGCATCCTGATTCTCGACGAGGCGACCTCGAACGTGGACGTGCGCACCGAGGCGCAGATCGAGCGCGGCCTGCGCCGGCTGCTCGCGGGCCGCACGGCGATCGTGATCGCACACCGCCTCTCGACGATCCGCGGCGCCGGGCGCATCGTGGTGCTCGACCACGGCGGCATCGTTGAGCAGGGCACCCACGACGAGCTGCTCGAGGCGGGCGGCGCCTACGCACGTCTATATCGCGACTGGGCCGCTCAGTCCGCCGCCTGACGCAGGTATTCTGCGCCCGGTGAGGCGTCTCTCTCTGGCCCTCGGGCTCGCCGTGCTCGCCGCGCTGCCCGCATCGGCGTCCGCGACGGTGACCATGACGGATTTCAAGGTCGAGCCCTCGTCCAAGCAGGGCGGCGGCCACCCGAGCGTCACGATCACGCAGTCGTTCAGCTACGACAACACGACCGACAGCGTGAAGGACGCGTTCGTCCGCCTCCAGCCGGGCCTGCTCGGCAATCCGCAGTCGGCGGCGCTCTGCACCCAGGGGCAGTTCCAGGCGGACAGCTGTCCGTCTGAGTCGACCGTCGGGACGGTGGCGATCGACGCGCTCGCCTACGCACTGCCGCTGGTCGGGGTGCCCTCCACGAGCCACGGCAACGTCTACAACATGAAGCCCACGGGCGACGAGCCCGCGCGGCTGGGGATTGTGGTCGACGCCGCCATGGGCCTCCAGAAGCTCTTCCTCCAGGCGCCGGTCTACATCCGTCCGGGCGCCGACGGCTATGGCCTCGAGTCCACGTTCGCCGACCAGCCGCGCAACGCCGGCGTCCCCGTACAGATCACGAAGATCGCGCTGACGCTCAACGCCAAGGGCAGCAAGGGCCCGTTCATGCGCATGCCGACGTCGTGCGCGGAGGGCACCTCCGTGAGCCGCGCGAACTCGTGGGAGACGACCGGCTCGTTCTCCCAGAAGGAGTTCAAGATGACGCCGACCGGGTGCGGCTCGCTGGCGTTCGCGCCGCGGGCCGAGGGCTTCCTCGGCGCACCCGGGCTCACTGGAGTCGGCGCGTTTCCGCCGATCAGGACGACACTGAGGTTCGACCCCGAGGCGGCGGCACTCAGGAGCGCCGAGGTGATCCTCCCGCGGACCGTCGCGGCGAACCTGCCCGGGCTCGGGCGCGCGTGCGCGCGCGAGGCGGCCGCCGCGAGCAACTGCCCGGAGAGCTCGCGGGTGGGCTTTGCGACGATCGACTCGCCGCTCCAGCCGGCCCCGGTCAGAGGACCGGTGTACCTCGCCTACAACACCGCCGCAGTGACTCCCGGGCTGATGGTCCTCCTGCCGCCTCCGGTCGGCGTGCGGCTGGACGCCGAGGTCCTGCCGATTCCCGCCGGCACGCGCAACACGTTCGGGTCGAACCCGGACCTGCCCGTGCGCAGCTTCACGCTCGCGTTCGACGGCGGGCGCCCCGACGCCGCGCTGCGACTCGCGGCGGACCTCTGCGCCGTGGGCACCGACCTCACCATGCGCGTGAAGCTGATCGCCCACAACGGCAAGCAGTCCGAGTTCACCCAGGAGCTCGCCACCCCGGGCTGCGACCCACGCGCAACGATCGCGATCCGCCGCCGCGGCCGGACCGCGTCGCTGGTGGCGCGCCTGCGGGCAGCCCGCAACGGGCCCGGCATCACCGCCTTCACGCTGAAGCTGCCGAGGACCCTCACCCGCGGCAAGCGGCGCCCCGTGGTGATCGTCGGCGGCGCCCGCATGCGCCCGATCAGCCGCAGGCGCAGCGCCTCGATGCCGTTCCCCCGCGAGGTCCGCTCGGCCAGGATCGTATGGCGCGGCCTCCGAGCCAGCCGCCGGCTCCGGCGCAGAGCGCTCGTCCGGCTGACGATCCAGGACGCGCGGAACCACCTGACGACGCTGAAACCGCGCGTACGGGTGCGACGCCTGGCGCCAAGGCGCGGCTAACTGACCTCGCTGACGGCCGACTTCGAGATGCCAATGCGCCGGGCAATCTCCGCACCGGAGAGCCCGGCGGCGAGCAGCGCCTGAACCCGTCGACGTGTGACGATTTGCCGTGTAGTGGATATCCTCGGCCTCCGCGTTGGGGGGTCGTCTAATGGCAAGACGCCAGCCTCTGGAGCTGGTTATCGGGGTTCGAGTCCCTGCCCCCCAGTTGGTCCTGCCCGGCTCTGGTTTTCGCCCGACCACGTGTTCGCACGCACTCCGGGTGATTAGGCGCCGCTTGTATCATCTGTAGCAAGCAGCGCTACAGAGAGTGGGTCGGGATGGAACCGCTTGCAATCGCGTTCGTCGTGTTCTTCTTCGTAGCGATCGTGCTCGGGCCGCTGCTGGGTGCCGAGGATCGGCCGGAGTGGCTGTACCCGGACAGCAGGTTCCGGAAGATGTACGGCAAGTTCGGACAGCGCTGACCCCGAAGCGGCGTCAGCGGCCCGGCTAGAGCGAGCCCAGATCCTTCTCAGGATCCGCCAGGGCGGCGGGATCCACCTGAGTGCGCTCGCTGAGGAAGCGGCCCGCGTGCTCGAGGTCGTCGGACCTGCCCACGGTGAGCGCGGCCGTCACGCGGCCGTCGCCGAGGTAGAAGGCCGTGAAGTCGTGGTCCTCCATCGAGCCGCGTACGACCACGTCGCCCGACCCGGGTCCGACGTACTCCATCGAGACCCAGTCCGCCAGGTCCGAGAAGAAGTACGGCACGACGTCGTGCTCGACTCCGCGGCCGAGCATGTTCAGGCCGGCTGTCTTGCCCTGGTTGAACGCCACGTCCCAGTGCTCGATGCGCATCGGCGCGCCGTGGACCGGGCTGTCGTACTCGCAGATGTCGCCGGCCGCGTAGATGCCCGGGACCGAGCTCTCGAGCCCCGCCGAGCAGCGCACACCGCCCGCCTCCCCCAGCTCGAGGCCCGCGGCGCGGGCGAGCGTAACGTCAGGCGTCACGCCGATTCCCGCCACCACGAAGTCGCACTCGAGCTCCAGGCCCTTCTTCGTGACCACCTTCGTCACCCGCTCGCCGTCCCCCTCGAAGCGCTCGAGCTCCTGGCCGCCGTGGACCGTCACGCCGTGTTCCTCGAGCACGCCCTGGAAGAAGCCCCCGACCTCGTCGCCGAAGAACGGCTCGAAGGTCACGTCCTCCATCATCACGATCGTGCAGTCCACGCCGTGCGCCGCGGTGAGCGACGCCGCCACCTCGCAGCCGATGTAGCTGCCGCCGATCAGCACCGCGCGCTTGCGGGTCTCCGCGTCGGCGCGGATCGCATCGGAGTTCGCAAAGGCGCGCAGGTAGTGGATCCCGTCGAGGTCGCAGCCATCGACACGCAGCCGCTTCACGTTCGAGCCCGTGGCGAGCAGCGCCGTCTCGAACTCGATCTCGTCCTTCGTGGACAGCGTGGCCACTCGCTCCGCCGCGTCGAGCTTCATCACGCTCGTTCGCTGGAGCAGCTCGATGTTCTGCTCGTCCCACCACTCGTCCGGCCGGAACAGCACCTCCTCGCGCGACTCCTTGCCCTGGAGGTACGTCTTCGACAGCGGCGGCCGGTTGTAGGGCGGATCCGGCTCGCGCCCCACCAGGAGGATCGAGCCCTCGCCGCCCTCCTCGCGCAGCCAGCGCGCGCAGTTCGCCGCGGCCAGGCCGCCGCCGATGATCAGGTGGTCGACCTTGCGTCGCGCCACGGTTATGCGGCCGTGCGGGCGGTGAACAGTTCGGTCACGCGTGACTCGATGCCCACGTCGAGGACCACCAGCACCTCGTCACCGGGCTCGATCACCGAGTCGCCGGTCGGCACGAAGCCGCCGCCCTCACGCAGGATCGAGATCACGAGCGAGCCGTCGGGCAGGCCTAGGTCCTTCACCGCCCGGCCGGCAGCGGGCGAGCCCTCCGCCACCTCCAACTCGATGATCTCGAGTCGCTCCTCGGGCAGGTCGAGGAGGTGCACGAGGCCGTACTTCGGGACCTCGTGCTCGATCAGTCGCAGGATCAGGTCCGTTGCGGAGATCACCGGGCGCACGCCCAGCAGCTCGAAGTGCTGGAGGTTGCGCGGGTTGTTGCAGCGTGCGACCACGCGCTCCACGCCGTACTTCTCGCGCGCCACCTGCGAGATCAGGATGTTGTCCTCGTCGTCGCCGGTCACGGCCACGACCAGGTCGGCGCGCTCGATGCCCGATCGCTCCAGCACCCACAGCTCCGAGCCGTCGCCGTACATCGCGCTGTGCTCGAGCTCCTGCTCCACCACGGCATAGCGGTGCTGGTCCGACTCGATCACCGTGACCTCGTGGCGCTTGTTGATCAGCTCGCGCGCGAGGTTCCAGCCCACCTTCCCAGCACCCACGATCACCACGTACATGGGCTAGCCCGCCACACCCTCGAAGCGGATCTGCCCGCGGACCGCCGCCTCGAGCAGCTCGATGGCGGTCTGCGTGGGGCAGACGGTCTGGAGACCCTGCTCCGCGTACCAGCGCGCGCGCGCCGGGTCGAGCACGCGCACGACCACACGCTCGACGTCGAAGCGCCGCTGTGCGATCTGGGCGATCACTAGGTTCGTGTTGTCGCCGTCGGTGGAGGCCACGAACGCGTCCGCCCGCTCGATCCCGGCCGCGAGCAGGGCGTCGATCTCGAGCGCCGTGCCCTCGGTGAACTGCCCGCCGCGCTCCTCCCAGCTGTTGGCCTGGCCGCGATCCAGCAGCGCGATCGCCTCGGCGTCCTCGTCGAGCACGGAGACTTCGTGGCCCTCTTCAAGCATGGAGTTGGCGATTGCGGACCCCACGCGCCCGCAGCCAACGATCAGAACGAACATGTTGATCCCACAATACATCCGGCCGGGGGCAAACCCGCGCCAGCTG
>DASUQG010000304.1:0-10625 GCA_036280695.1 Thermoleophilaceae bacterium | reverse complement strand
CGCCGGCCGCGCCGTCCCATCCGGCAACGACGGCGATCAGGTTGGCCACGGCGAGGAGCGCCGCCACGATCGCGCCAACCGTCACGGCCGTCGGCCGCTCGCCCGGCGCGAGTGGCTCGAGGGCCGCTCGGGCCGCCGCGTTCTTCGCGCGGCTGCGCGAGTAGCCGCCCGCGGCGGGCTCGCGGGGCTCCGCGGGCTCGGCGGGCGGCGACGCGGCGGCGGGCCTCCGCGTGCCGCGGCTCTTGCGCTTCTTCGCCATGCGCGCCGCAGGTTAACGGCGCATCGATTCATAGGATCCCGGGTTCCAATGAGCCGGATGCAGCGCCTCATCGTCCTCGCAGCCGTCGCCGCGACGCTTCTCGCGGCGGCTCCCGCCCAGGCCCGCGCGCCCAGGGGCTTCTACGGCGTGATGTGGGATCGCGCGGCCATGAACGGCAGCCCCACCGACCAGGAAGCCCAGGGGGCGCGCATGCGCCGCTCCGGCGTCGAGTCCGTGCGGCTCGTGTTCTCGTGGCAGCGAGCCCAGCCGGAGGCCGGCGTGCCGCCCGACTTCTCTGAGACAGACGCGGTGGTGGAGCGGGCCGCGCGGAACCGAATCCGGCTGCTGCCGGTGGTGCTGAATACTCCCGGCTGGGCTGAGAAGTACCCGGGGCGGCACGGGTCGCCGCCCGAGTTCGCCTCCGACTACGCCGCCTTCATGAGCGCGCTCGTGGCGCGCTACGGGCCGGGCGGGACCTTCTGGACCGAGCGCCCTGACCTGCCCCAGCGCCCGCTGCGGGAGTGGCAGATCTGGAACGAGCCGCACCTCGACTTCTACTGGTACACGCCGAGCGACGACGGTGCGTGGGCGCGGCAGTACGTGGAGCTCCTGAAGGCCGCGAAACGGGCCATCAAGACCGGCGACCCCGGCGCGCAGGTCGTGCTCGCCGGATTCGCCGACGCGAGCTGGAGGGTGCTGGCCAGGGCCTACAGGGCGGGCGCGCGCCGCGCGTTCGACGTGGCCACGATCAACCTGTTCACCGGCCGGCCCGGCTTCGTCATGGCCGCCGTGCGCCTGACGCGCCGCGTGCTTAGGCGCTACCACGAGCCGCGCAAGCCGATCTGGGTCACGGAGACGACCTTCCCGGCCGCCAAGGGGCTCGTGCCGCCGCCCGACGAGGCCTGGAAGCGGCGCTGGTACACGACCAAGCGCGGCATGGCGAGCCGGCTGACCGAGCTCTACCGGCTGGGCGCTACGAACGCCAGGCGGCTCCGGTTGAGGCGCATCTACTGGTACACATGGGCCTCGAGCTACCGGGGCCAGGACGACCTCTTCGACTACTCCGGCCTGCTGAGTGTGGACGAGGACGGCGTCGCGACGGCACAGCCGGCGCTGCGGGCCTTCAGGCGCGCGACGCGGCGCTAGCGCTAGTCGGGCAGGGCCTCGCGCAGCCGGTGGGCCGCCTCGCCAGGGTCGGCCGCGTCGCGAATGGCGCGTACCACCACGACCCTGCGCGCGCCGGCCTCGACCACCTCGCCGATGTTGGCCTCGTCGATCCCGCCGATAGCGAACCAGGGCCGTTCGCCCGCGTGAGCGGCGGCGTGGCGCACGTAGTCGAGCCCGGCGGCGGGGCGGCCCGGCTTCGTGGGCGTCTCCCAGACGGGACCGACGCTGAGCTGGTCGGCCTCGGATCCGAGCGCCGCGTCGAGCTGCTCCGGCGAGTGCGTCGAGAGCCCGATCAGGAGCTGCTCGCCCACCTGGTCGCGGACCATGCCGGGCGGCGCGTCGTCCTGGCCGACGTGAACGCCGTCCGCCCGCGCGGCGAGAGCGAGGTCGGGCCTGTCGTTCAGCCAGAACAGCGCGCCGTGCTCTTCGCACACCGAGCGGAAGCGCGCCGCGGCCTCGAGCAGGGAGTCGTCGTCCAGCTCCCTGTCGCGAAGCTGGACCATGTCCACCCCGCCGCGGAGCGCCGCCGGGAGCACGTGCTCCGCAGCGGCCTCCACAACGAGATACAGCCGGGCTCGCCTCAGGCGCTCGCGCGCTTCGGCGAGCCCCATGTCACACCGTCGGGTTCGGCTTCGCCGCCGGCAGGGCGATCGCCACGCCGGGCCGCTTGACCTTGCCGCGGTGCGCGCGGTACCAGCGCTTCAGGGCGTTGTAGCCCACGTTGCGCGTGCCGCGGGTGTTCACGAGCCCGAGGTCGAAGAACGACGCCCGCTGGTTGCGGGGCGGCGAGACCAGCAGGTACTGGAGCTGGCTCTTCACACGCGGGTTCCTCAGGGCGAGCGAGTACGCCTGCTGGAGGTAGCGCGAGCGCAGCTTCTTCGGCAGGGCGCGGTGACCCGAGGCGAAGTAGCCGTACTCGGTCAGGTACAGCGGCATGCGGCCACCGCCGTTCTTGCGCAGTACGCCGGCGCGCGACAGCCTGTCGAGCGCACGCGTGAGCCGCGAGAGCGTTCCGATGGTCACGTTGTCGTTGCCGGGGTAGCGGTAGTTCGGCGCGTGAGCGAAGTCGTACGGATGGTGCGCGTAGCCGTCGGCCTTCAGCTTCGGGCAGGAACGCGCGCGCCTGTACTTGCTGTTCACGCACGTGACGCCGCGCAGGAAGGCCAGCGGCGACGTCGACCAGCCGCGCTTCGAGAACGGCGCCGTCTCGCCGATGAGGACCTTGGCCCTCGGGTCCTCCGCCTTGATCGCGGCGTAGCCCTTCACGTATAGCTGGCGATAGAGCGCTGGCCCCGACTTCAGCGGCCCGAGCCAGGTCTTCCAGTTGGGCTCGTTCCAGATGCTGTAGCGGTCCACGCGGCCCTCGAAGTGGTCCGCGACGACGGCCGCGAACTTCCCGAACTCGGTCGCGTTCGGCTTGTACCAGGCGCGACGAGCCGTGGCGCGCTTCGCGTTCGCCCAGCGCGGCGCCGGGCCGGTGAGCGAGAGATGGATCCGGACGCCGTTTCGGGCCGCCTGGTCGACCAACTGGTCGAAGCGCGTGAAGTCGTAGTTGATCGCGCCCGGCTTGTTGCGCGCGTTGAACTGCGACTCGGGCATCGTGTACGCCCAGAGCAGGTTCACCCGCTGCCGAGTGACGCCGAGTCCGCGGGCGAGGACGAACGCCCTGTCGCTTTGGAGGTTCCGGTACTTCTGCTCGACGAAGACGGCGTCGTCCTGGAGCGCGAGTTCCATGCCTCTCGCCGCCCTGCTGTCACCTGCGTCAACGAGGCAGCCGGTGAGGACGGCCGCGGCCGCGACCAGCGCTGTCAGCATTGCTCGGGTGTGGCGGGGTACGGCAAACACGGTGCGAATCTCCTTTAGGGCGGGCACAGAGCGTTCGGGTTCTGGTGGAAGAAGGGTGGCGGGTGGGGCTGTCAGAAAACGACGACGGCGGGCCGTTTCGTCCGTGAGACCCCGCCGATCGTGACTCGGAAGGTGTGGCGGAAGGCGTCCTTGACGCGCACGACCTGCCTGAAGTAGCCGGCCTCGTTGACGGGTATGGACGCGATCGAACGGTAGCGACGGCCCGGAGTCTTCGCCTCGACCGTCGCGACCGGCCCGGCGCCGGTGCGCCCGCCGCCGAAGAGCTCGACGACATGCGGTCCGAGCGAGCGCACGAGGAACGGGAGGCGGAACGCGCCGTACACGCCGGGCTTCGGCCGCCCGTCGCCGAAGCGCAGCCCCGACTGCCACGTCGACCAGCGCTGGAACGGGCGCCCGCCCGAACGGGGCAGGTCATCCCAGAGCGTGTACTGCGAGTAGCTCGCGACGCGCCGGTTGCGGAAGGCGAGCCACTCGCTCACGTCCATGAACGCCGCGGCGCGCTTCAGCCGCACGCCGAAGATCGGGTCGGGCGGCCGCGTCTGGTAGCCGAACTCAGTGATCCAGAGCGGCAGCCTGCGCGGCAGCTTGCCGCGTCGCGCCAGCGCGTTCAGGGTCTTCGTGACGCGCCCGAGCTGGCCGATCGCGGCGTCGCCCGGGCCGTCCTTGACCCTCGGACCGCCGGCCAGCGTGTAGGGGTGGTAGGCGAGCCCGGAAGTGGGGATCCGGCCGACCCTGGTGCATCCGCGCGCGCGGGCCGCCCGGCCGCGGTACTGGCGATAGTTGCGGTCGAGACAGACCATCTCGCGCAGGAAGTCGAGCGGGCGCACCTTTTTCGACGAGTTGCCGCCGCGCGGCATGAGCTCGCCGATGAGGATCCTGTCGCCGCCGTGGCCGGAGGTGCGAAGTCCGGCGTGGCCCGCCAGGTAGAGCCTCCGGTAGATCGATGGAGACTGCGGAATGCCGCGCTTGCGCTGCGGGCTGAGCCACGAGAAGAGGTTCGGCTCGTTCCACATCGACCAGATCTGGACGTTCGGGAACTGGCGTCCGGCGGCCTGTGCGAAGAGCTGGAACTCCTTGGCGCTCGGTCGCGAGGTGCCCGCGCGTCCGGCTCCGCGCGTGGCCCATGCCGGTGCGCGGCCGCCGAGGCTCAGGTACGGCCGCATGCCCGCGGCGAGGATTGCGTTCACCGCGCCCGGATAGGTGTTCCAGTGGTAGCTCGCCGGGTTGGCGCCGTCGAAGCCGGCGGGCTTGCTCGAGCCGGCCGGCGCGACGTCGCTCCAGAGCAGCTGGATCTTTACGACATCGACGCCGAGCGAGGCGAATTCGGCGGCCGTGGCGTCCGGGTGACCGAGCATCCGGGCGTCGTCCTGGGCGATCACCGCCTGCTTGCCGGACGCGTGAGCGGCCGGAGCCGCCACGGCAATGATCGCTATGAAAATGAGCACGAGTCGTTTCATGGAGAGTTCCGCGTTTCCAACACGGGAGAAGCGCGAGGTTGCGGTCGCTGCCCCTGCTAGCGTCCGCCGCGCGGCCTAAAGCCCTAGCAGAATGGGAATTGGAACGTCGATATTCCTGATCGCGGTGGGAGCGATCTTGCGCTACGCGGTCAATGTGACCGTCGAGGGCATCGATCTCCAGACCGTCGGCCTGATCCTGTTGATCGTGGGGATCATCGGTCTCGTGATCTCGCTCTTCCTCGTGTTCATCACGAGCGGCGACCGCCCGAACAGGCCGGACGACTACCCGACGCGACGGCTCTGAGGACGCGAAGCGTCCGGTCACAGCGCCTGGAGGGCGCCGCTGTCATCAGGGCGTGGGCATCGATGCCCGCGGAGCTATCATCGGCGGACAACGGGAGCTCGGGCGGACCGGGCTGAGAGGGCGGCTGCGGCGCCGCCGACCGTCGAACCTGACCGGGGTAATGCCCGCGAAGGGAAGGTGATGGAACTGCCGCAGAGCACACGCTACGACGCCGTCGTGATCGGCGCAGGCCTGATCGGCCTCTCATGCGCATGGCGCGCGCGCCGGCGTGGGCTGTCCGTGCTTGTGCTCGACCGTGCGGACGAGATCTGCGCCGGCACCTCAGGCGTGGCGGCCGGGATGCTGGCGCCGGTCACCGAGGCCGACTTCGGCGAGGAGGGGCCGCTGCGGGTGAACCTCGCCGGGCGCGAGGGCTGGCCGGCCTTCGCCGCCGAGCTCGAGGAGGTCACCGGCCTTCCCACCGGTTACCGCGACAGCGGCGCGCTGGTGGTGGCGGCCGACCGCGATGACGCCGAGGCGCTCCATCGCCTGCACGACTTCCAGCGCTCGCTCGGGCTGTCCGCGGAATGGCTCACCCCGTCCCGCTGCCGCGCCCTCGAGCCCGGGCTCTCGCCGCGTATCGCGGGCGGCATCCTCGCGCCACAGGACGGCCACGCCGACCCGCGCGCCACGGTGACCGCGCTCGCCGCGGCCGCGGAGGAGGTGGCGTTGGGAGTGGAGGTCGAGGCCATCGAGCGCGACGGCTCGGCGGTGAGCGGCGTGCGCACCAGCGCAGGCACGATCGCGTGCGACCAGGTGGTCGTGGCGGCGGGGCCGTGGAGTGCGCAGCTCGACCCGTCCGGCCACGGACCGCCGGTGCGGCCCGTGAAGGGGCAGATCCTCGAGCTGCATACGCGCGGTGCGACGCCGGAGCCGTTCGAGCGCGTGCTCCGCAGCCCGCGCTGCTACCTCGTCGCGCGCGGCGACGGGCGCGTGATCCTCGGCGCGACGGTGGAGGAGCAGGGGTTCGACACCGCCGTTACGGCCGATGGCGTGTTCCGGCTGCTCGAGGCGGCCTGGGAGGTCCTTCCCGAGGTGGGAGAGCTGGAGCTGGTGGGCACGAGCGCGGGGCTGCGTCCCGGCACGCCCGACAACGCGCCGGTCGTGGGGCCGGGCGAGCTCGACGGCCTGGTGTGGGCCACGGGCCACTGGCGCAACGGCGTGCTGCTCGCGCCGCTCACCGGCGAGCTGGTGGCCGGCCTGCTGGCAGGCGAGCCGCTGCCGGACTGGGCTGCCGCGCTCAGCCCGGCGCGCTTCGCGCGGGTGCGCGCATGACCGTGGTCGTCCTCAACGGCGAGCGCCGCGAGCTGCCGGCCGAGGCCACGGTGGCCATGGCCGTGGACCTTGCCGGTGCACCCGAGGGAGGGCGCGGCGTGGCCGTGGCGCTCGACGGCGAGGTGGTGCCGCGCGGCGAGTGGGCCACCACCGAGGTGCGCGACGGCCAGCAGCTCGAGGTGCTGCACGCGGTGCAGGGAGGAGCGTGAGCGTGTTCGAGATCGCAGGCCGCCCGCTCGAGTCGCGCCTGATCTTGGGCACGGGCGGCTTCCGCAACCTCCAGGTGATGGCGGAGGCTGCGCGCGAGTCCGGCGCGGAGCTCGCCACGGTGGCGATGCGGCGGGTGGACCCGAGCGCGCGCGGTTCGATAATCGAGGTGCTGGAGGGCGCCGGGGTCGAGGTCCTGCCGAACACCGCGGGCTGCTTCACGGCGCGCGAGGCGGTGACCACGGCGAGGCTCGCGCGCGAGGCGCTCGAGACGGACTGGGTGAAGCTCGAGGTGATCGGCGACGACCGCACGCTGCTGCCAGACCCGGCCGAGCTCCTGGTGGCCGCCGAGGAGCTGGTGGCCGACGGCTTCACGGTACTGCCCTACACCAACGACGATCCGATCCTTGCCCGCCGGCTCGAGGACGCGGGCTGCGCGGCGGTGATGCCGCTCGGCTCGCCGATCGGGAGCGGCATGGGGATCAACAACCCCTACAACCTGCGCCTGATCGTGGAGCAGGCGCGCGTGCCGGTGATCCTCGACGCCGGCGTGGGCACCGCCTCGGACGCCGCGCTGGCGATGGAGGCGGGCTGCGACGCGGTGCTGCTCGCCAGCGCGATCTCCCGCGCGGCAGATCCATCCGCGATGGCGCGCGCGATGCGGAAGGCGGTCGAGGCCGGCTACGAGGCGCGTGAGGCGGGCCGCATCCCGCGGCGGCTGTACGCGCGGGCGTCCTCCCCGGAGCAGGGCGTGGCCGAGCTCCCCAGCAGCCCGTGAGCAGGGAGCTCGAGCGCGGCGCGGTGGACGCACTGGCCGACCGCTGGCGCTCCGCCTGGGAGGGCTCCGGGTTCGAGTCCTGCTGCACGCCGGACGTGACCTACGAGGACCCGGTGGCGGTGGACCTCCTGCGCGGGGTCGAGGCGCTCGACTCCCACGCGGCCGGACTGCGGCACGCGTTCCCCGACCTGAGGCTCGAGGCCACGGCGCCGCCGCTCGTGCGCGGCACCCACGCCTGCGTGCCGTGGCGAGCGCTCGGCACGCACCAGGCCGACATCGGCCAGGCCCTGCCGGCCACCGACCGCTTCGTGACCCTGCACGGACTGCACTACCTCGAGCTCGTGGACGGCTCGGTCCGCCGGGCGCGCGGCTTCTTCGACCTCTACGACGCGGCCACGCAGCTCGGCCTGCTCCCCGCGCGCGGCGGCCTGGGGGAGGCCGCGCTGCTGATGCTGCGCGGCTTTGGACTGAGGCGCCGGCCTACTTGACGGTGATGGTGCCGGCCATGCCCGGCGCGTGCACGTCGCAGACGTAGTCGTACTTGCCGGGCTCGTCGAGCGTCAGCTTGAAGGTGTCGCCCTCCTGCATGCCGCCCGTCGGTCCCGACGCGAAGTCCGGTCCCGGCCCCGACGTCTTGTGGACGTCGTGCGCGACCGCCTCGTCGTTCGTGAAGGTGATCGTCTCGCCGGCCTTCACGCTCAGGTCCTTGGGGGCGAACTGGATGTTCTTCATCGACACTTGAGTGCCGCCGCCGCCCTCGCCGCCGCCGGCAGGCTCCTCGGTGGTGCTCGCGCCTCCGCCGCCGCCTCCGTCGTCGTCATCGTCACCGCCGCAGCCGGCCGCGACGAGGCCGAGGGCGAGGCAGGCAAGGATCAGCGCGAGGAGTTTGGTCATGTGCTGAACAGTAGATGTTCGAGAAGTGCCTTTTGGGCGTGCAGGCGGTTCTCCGCCTGGTCCCATACCGCCGAGCGCTCGCCGTAGAGCATGTCCTCGGTGATCTCCTCGCCGGGGTGAGCCGGTAGGCAGTGCAGCACGACGGCGTCGTCGCGTGCCTGCGCCAGCAGATCGGCGTCGATGCGGTAGGGCGCGAGCAGCTCGCGGCGCCGGTCGGCGTCGGCCTCGTCGCCCATGCTCACCCAGACGTCCGTGTAGATGGCGTGCGCGCCCTGCACCGCCTCTGCCGGCTCCACGCCCGGCGCCTCCGGCAGCGAGAGCTCCGGAGGTGAGGCCACGGCCACCTCCACGCCCGCGAGCCGTCCTGCGAGCAGGAGCGAGCGGGTCATGTTGTTGCCGTCGCCCACGTACGCCAGCTTCAGCCCCTCGAGCGTTCCGAAGCGCTCGAGCAGCGTCATCAGGTCCGCGAGCGCCTGGCAGGGGTGGTGCTCCTGCGTGAGCATGTTGATCACGGGGACCGAGGAGTGCTCCGCCAGCTCGGTCACGGTCTCGTGCGGTCCGGTGCGGATGCCGATCGCGTGGACCATCCTCGACAGCACGAGCGCCACGTCGCGCGGCGACTCGCCGCGCGCCATCTGGAGCTCGCCCTGGCGCAGGATCAGCGGGTGGCCGCCGAGCTCGTACACGCCGGTCTCGAACGACACGCGGGTGCGGGTGGACGGCTTGTCGAACACGAGCGCGACGCTCTTGCCGTCGAGCGCGCGCGAGGACAGGCGATCGGCCTTGAGCTCGATCGCCCTATCCAGGAGCCGCCGCTGCTCAGCGGCCGTAAGCTCCTCTCCGGTCAGGAAGTGCTTCGCCAATGCGAGTCCTCAGCTGGAATCTCTACCACGGCCGGGACTTCCCGCCCGACAAGGCGCTCTTCACGCCGCGCTCGCGCCTGCTGCGCGTGACCGAGCGCAACGAGACACACGTGCAGGTGAACCGCTCGCTGTTCAGCGAGTTCGCCGGCTGGCTCGCCGGTCACGAGTGGGACGTCGCGCTGCTCCAGGAGGCACCGCCGCTCTGGTTCCGCGGCTTCAGGCGGCGGACGGGCGCGGAAGGCGCGCGCGCGTTCACCTCCCGCAACGTCGTGCCGCCGCTCCAGCGCCTGGCGGCCTGGGCGAACCCCGACCTGATCGCCTCGTGGGAGGGCGGCTCGAACCAGCTGCTCGTGCGCGGGCCGGGGCGGGTGGTCGAGCAGCGCCGGATGACGTTGACGCTCCGTCCCGAGCGCCGGGCGATGCTGTGGGCCCGCGTCGAGCTCCCGGCTGGGGAGACCGTCTGCTTCGCCAACCTGCACGCCTCGGCAGGGCTTCCGCAGAAGGCCACCGCAGAGGTCCTGGCCGCCGCGTCCGCCGCGATCGAGTGGTCCGAGGGCCAGCCGCTGGTCTTCGGCGGCGACCTGAACCTGCGCCCCGCGCGCGACCCGTTTCCGTTTGTCGAGCTGCGCGAGCGCTTCGGGCTCGGTGAGCCCACCGGCCCGAATGCGATCGACCACCTGCTGGCCCGCGGCGTCGAGGTGGTGGAGCCGCCGCGCCGGCTGCCGCCGGAGGATCGCGAGCTGCCGCAGTCCGACGGCCGGCGCCTGCGGCCATCCGACCACGCACCCGTCGTAGCGCGCTGGGATGTGGGGTCGTCGCAGGTTGTGAAGTGAGATAGTCCGGTTTTGCGGGAAGAGTCCAACCCGGGAAGAGTCCAACCACGAGTTCGGGGCACACGAGAGGGAGCGACATGGCGGAGCGACGGAGCACAGGCAAGTCGAGCGGTGGGTCCAAGCGGTCGAGCGCGGCGAGCAAGCGCTCGTCGACCAGCCGGTCGTCGGCGGCCTCGTCGCGTAGCCGCAGCAGCTCGTCGGGCTCCGCTTCCGCGACCAAGCGCAAGGCCGCCGCGAAGAAGGGCGGTCAGGCTCGCGGTCGGCAGCAGAAGGCGCGCAAGGCAGCCAAGAGCACGGCGCGCACCGCGTCGCGGCCTGCCAAGAAGGCCGGGGTCGAGGCCAAGACCGTCGCGGAGTTCCGCGAGGCCCTGCGCAAGAACCTGATCGGCCCGATGGAGATGGTGCTCCTCAGTCGTCAGCGCATCGAGGAGGCGCTCGAGGAGGCGGTGGATCGCGGCCGGATGACCTCGGCCGACGCCCAGGGGCTCGCCACGAGCCTGCTCCAGAGGGGACGCAAGCAGACGAACGACGTGCTCAAGGATCTCGAGGGGCTGCTCAACCGCGGGCGCAGCGAGATCGAGGGGCGCACCTCGGGCGTCCGCAAGCGCGCCGGCGGCGCGGTCGGAGGAGCGCGCAAGCAGGCCTCCGGCGCTCGCAGCCGCGCGGTGCGCGCGGCCTCGCCG
>DASUQG010000303.1:0-5290 GCA_036280695.1 Thermoleophilaceae bacterium | reverse complement strand
CCGCGCTCGACCAGGTGGCGGTAGAAGGTCCGGATGGCCGCCAGCTTGCGCGCGACCGTCGACTTCATGGCCCCGCGCTCGGAGACCACTCCCGCGAAGTGGCGCAGCTCGCGGTGGGTCAGGGCGTGCGGCTCGAGCTCGCGCGCGGACGCCCACTCCGCCAACTGGGCTAGGTCCACGCCGTAGGCGCGGCGCGTCTTCTCCCCCATGCCCCGGGCGAGCTGCCAGTCGTCGAAGCGGGCGAGCGCCGCCGCCCAGCTAGCCTCGGTCGCGGTGGGTGTCTTCTTCGTCAACACTGAGGACGGTCGGGTGGCCACGCGGACTCAGCTCGCCGATGCCGAGCTGGTGGACGAGTTCGACAAGCCGGTCAAGCCCTGGCACCAAATCCAGGGACCGAGCGACGCGTCGACGATGTGGTATTCCGTCCTGCGAAAGCAAGAACGCGGGATCTTCATCGGCACGCTCTGCATTCGACACACGGGGCGCCAGAACCTGCTTGCGGAGCAGGGTTGGGAGGAAGTGCCGGTCGCGGAGATCGGGGTCGTCGGCCCGAAAAGCAGCAATAAAGGGCGGCCGGGACGGAAGCTCAACACAAAACGGGACAAATAGTCCCGCAACGTGTTGACCTTCGCGGCCGGACCACTCTTTAGTGCTGTCGTTCGCCCGCCGCCGCCTACGCGATATAGATCGGCGCCCCCACCGGCACCTGGTCGTACAGCTCGATCACGTCGGGGATAGCCATCCGGATGCACCCGTGGGAGGCCGCCGTGCCGAGTGAGTAGGTCTGGTCGGTGCCGTGGATGCCGGCGCCGTCGAAGATCCCGAGCCAGCGCGCCTTCAGCGGGTTCTCGGCTGTACCGCCGGGGACGATCGTGCCCGCGAGGTCGCCCGCCCAGTCGCTGTTGGGCACGTGCCAGGCCGGGTCAACCGCCTTGTTCTGGATGTGGTAGAGGCCGGCCGGGGTGTCGAACCCGAGCGCGCCCACCGCGACGGTGTACTCCTTCTGGAGGCTCAGGTTCTTGTAGAGCCGCAGCCTGAAGTTGTAGCGGTCCGCCACGAGCACGACGGGGTACTGGTCGGCGAGCTGGTCCTGGGTGACATTCGGCTTCAGGATGCGGACCGGCGCCTTGACGCGACGCTCCGCGCCGGGGACCGTGAGGGCCTGGGCGACGCGCTGCTCGAGCATCGCGCTCCTCACCTTCCGGCCCCTCTGCTCCTTCACCGTGTCGAGCGACGGGAAGCTCACCTCGGCATCGCGGGCGGGCCGGTTGAGCTTCTCCTCCACGCGCTCGACCAGCTTCTCCACCGCGTCGGTCGAGTAGCTCACCCGGGCCGAGACCTGGGCGTCCTCCTCGCCGCCGGTGATGTCGCGCGCAACGCGGCTGAAGATGCTGCCGTCACGGCTCTTCTGGAGGGCCTCGTCGACCATCCCGCCCACGTCCGCCTTCACCCCCGCGTCGTGGGCCGAGAGCCTGAAGCGCTGGGGGCCGCGGAACACCGCGATCGGGCGCTCGAGCGGCTTCTGGAGCTCGTGGCGCACCAGGCGGCGCGCGTCCTCGGTGTTCATGCCGCCCACGTCGACGCCCGCGATCGTCACGCCCTCCGCGATCAGGTCATCGCGCGAGCTGTCGTACGCGAAAGCGGCGACCGCGCCTCCGATCATCACCAGCAGGAGGACGGCCACGAGGATGAACCATCGATGCCTCATGGGGGGAGTAACCCATTAGGGTATCGGCGCAATCGGCGCCGGCCCACCACTGAAATGCGGGTTGCGGCTAAACCCTGGAGCCGCCGCGGGCCAGCACTGATTCGATCGCGCTCAGCACCCGGGCTCGATTGGCGTGTTCGCGCTCGTAGACCCGCAGGGTCTGGAGGTCCTCATGCTCCAATGAGGCGAGCAGCGCAATCACCTCCTCGGCGGCGAGGTCGTCGTAGTGCTCCACCGGGCGAGCCGAGGGCCGCGGCCGCTCGGCCGCCTGGCGGACGCTCTCCTCCGCCGCCTCGCGCGCCCGCTTCTCCGCGCGCTGCTCCGCGCGCGCCGCCCGCGTCGCGGCGTCCCGCGCGGCCTCCTCCGCCGCCTCGGCGCGCCGCTCGGCCTCGGCCGCGCGGTCGGCCGCCGGCTGGCGGTCGAGGTCCATGCCCGCCGTGTCCGCGAAGCTCGTGAGCAGCCGCTGGAGCTCGGCCAGCTGGTCTCGGCTCAGCGCCGTGACCTGCTTGTCGCGCGTGTTCTTCACGTGCGGGCTCCAGCGCAGGAAGTCCTCCACCTCGCGCTCGTAGCGGTATGGCTCCTGCGCTCCCCGCACCACCGGGTGGATGCGCAGGTGCTCGCCGAGCTTCATCACCGTTTCGCGGCTGGTGTGCTGGTAGTGGAAGCCGGACGCCTTGAAGCGGCGGTTGTCCACCCCGCGGCCGTAGCGCATCTGCTCGAGCGCCTCGGGCGGGATCTCCACCCCGAGGCGCCTGAGCACTGAGGTCGCGAGCCCGGTGCCCCACGGCGGCAGGACCGGCGCGTACGGCTTGCCGAGCAGCCCGGCGACCTCGCTCAGCGCGAGCACGCCGTCGCCCGCGACGTTGTAGGTGCCCGGCACGCGGTGCTTCACGGCGTGCTCGAGCGCATGCACGACGTCGTCCTCGTGGACGAACTGGTAGCGCGGGTCGAAGCCCAGGATCATCGGCACCACGGGCAGCGAGAACAGCTTGATGTGCGAGGTCTCGACGTCCGGCCCGAGCACGTTCGCGAAGCGCAGGATCGACACGGCGGTGTCGGGGTGGCGCTCCGCGAACTCGTTCACCGACGCCTCCGCCTCCACGATGTCCTTCTCGATCCCGGTGCGCGGCTGCTGCGGCCTGCGCATGGTCTCGTCGAAGAACGCCGGGTCGTCCGTGTGGCAGCCGTAGAAGTGGGTCGACGACTTGAAGACCACCTTGCGCACCGGCGAGTCCGCCCCGGTGCAGGCCGCCAGGATGTTCATCGTGCCCATCACGTTGTTCTCGTGGGCCTTCGAGGAGGAGGTCGTGGCGGAGTCCACCACGAGGCGCGTGTCGACGACGGTGTCGATCTCGGCCGCCTCCACCACGCGCCGCAGCAGCGCGTGCTGGGCACCCACCTTCACGTACTCGGTGCGCTCCAGCTCGACGCTCGGCTCCTCGTTGTCCACGCCGATCACGGCCTCGACCTCGGGGAAGCGCTCGAGTGCCCGCGCGAGGCGGCCGCCCCAGTAGGTCGAGAGGCCCGTGATCAGGATGCGACTCGAGTCCACGCCGCTACCCGAACCAGACCGACTTGCGCTTGGCGAGCATGTCCCAGAGGCCCTCCTGGATGCGGGCGCGGACCTCGTGCGCCACCGTCTGGACGAGCGCCTTGTCCTCGTGCATGCCCTCGTCGTCGAAGTGGATGGGCTCGAGGAAGCGGAGCTTGAACTTGGCCGGCAGGTAGCCGAGCATGCCGAGCAGCCCGAAGTGCGGGAACGTCGGCGTGATCGGGAAGTAGAGCAGCCCGGTCAGGCGCTTCATCAGCCCCACCTGGGCGAAGACGGGCGCCGACTCCTCGGCGCCCACCACGCACACCGGCACGATCGGGGCCCTCGCACGCATCGCGGCCTCCACGAAGCCGCCGCGCCCGAAGCGGCGCAGCCGGTAGCGGTCCTTGTAGAGCTTCTCGGTCGCCTTACGGCCCTCCGGGAACACCAGCACGAGCTGGTCCTCGTCGTAGAGCAGGCGGTGAACGTTCGCGGGATGTGCGGGCACGCAGCCGATCTTCGGCAGCAGCGTGCTGAAGCCCGGATAGCCCTTGAAGAAGTGCTCGACCGTGATGTTGAGCGGGCGCGCGTGCGTGTGCTCCTCGCGGATCGCCTTGGCGATCATGGCGGCGTCGGGGGGCAGCGCGCCCGAGTGGTTCGACACGAGCAGCGCGCCGCCGGCGGCGGGCACGTTCTCGATCCCCTCCACCTCGGCCCGGAACCAGTAGCGGTAGAAGAACTCGGCGACCGTGCGGTCGAAGATGCCCTCGATCCGCTCCGATCGCCCCCAGTCGTTGAGCTGGCGCTCCGGCTCCACCCCGGGCAGGTGCGACTTGAGCTCCTCCGCCGGCACGAGTGCCGTCGTGGGAGCCGCGCGGTCGCGCATGGACAGGGTTGTGCGTTGAGGCTCAGCCATTGGGGGCCGATTCAAGCAGGCTCGGTGCCGAGGCGGTCCAGCACCGGGTCGAGCGCCGCCTTCAGCCCCCGCCAGTCGCGCGCGCCGATCACGCCGTCGCGCTCCACCAGCTCCTCGTTCCAGGGGTGGACGATTGTGGCGGCCACGATGCCCACCTCCCGTGCCTTCGTGATGTTCACCGGGCTGTCGTCCACGAGCACGTGGATTCCGAGCTCGGCGCAGCGGGGCACCTTGTCGAACGAGCAGTGCAGGTCGTCCCACGGCATGCCGATCGCGTCGAGCCAGGCGGCCGTGGCCTCGTAGGTGCTACGGCGGCGATGGCTGGTCACGTGAATCCAGTGGCCCTGCTCGTGCCAGTCGCGCACCGTCTCGACCGCGTCCGGGTAGGGCACGCCCGCGGCGATGTTCTCGTCGGAGTGGGTCTCCTCCACGCAGTGGACGATCGCGTCGCGCTCGAGCACCGTTATGCCCCAGTCGCGCTGCTCCTCGTAGGGCAGCTCCACGCCGTAGCGCTCGCGCGCGATGCGCTGGAGCAGGTCCCAGTAGTGGTGGAGGGTCGAGTCGATGTCCAGCGCGATCCGTGCCACGGCTCCGTACAGTAAGGACATGCCACGCAAGTCTCTCTCCCCCGGCGCGGCGCCCGCCACGCCGTGGCGCTACCGCGACGCCGGCGACGACTACGGTGCCAGCGCGAGTCCCGACTGGCGCGAGACCAACTGGGTCGACGAACTCAAGCAGGTGGAGGTCGACGGCACGCCGATCAATTACGTGGACGTGGGATCGCCGGGCCTGCACGAGCCGGTCGTGCTGGTCCACGGGCTCGGCGGCCAATGGCAGAACTGGCTCGAGAACATCCCCCGGCTCGCGCAGGAGCGGCGCGTGCTGGCGCTCGACCTGCCCGGATCCGGCCTCACGCCGGAGCCGGCCGACGGCGAGATCAGCATCCCCGGCTACGGCCGCTGCGTCGACTCGTTCTGCGACAGGCTCGGCCTCGGCCAGGTGGCGCTCGTCGGCAACTCGATGGGCGGGTACGTGACCGCGGAGACGGCCATCCAGTTCCCGGCGCGGGTGTCGCGGCTGACGCTTGTGTCGGCTGCGGGGATCAGCTCGGCCGACACCCTCCAGGCGCCGATCC
>DASUQG010000302.1:0-6966 GCA_036280695.1 Thermoleophilaceae bacterium | reverse complement strand
TGTTCTTCGAGGGCAACCTGTTCTTCGACATCCGGCCGGGCACGCCGGCGGCGGGCGACGTGGACGACGGCGACACGATCCCGGTCTCGCAGACCTCGGCACCGGTCCAGCTCGACCAGGTGCTGGGCACCCTCAAGAGCAGCACGCGCGAGGACCTCCAGAAGCTCCTGATCGGATACGGCGACGCGCTGAACGGCAGGCCGCAGCCGGGCGAGGACGACGACCAGGATCCGGACACCAAGGGCGAGACAGCCGGGAAGGCGCTGAACGACTCGTACGAGTACTCCGCCGACGCCCTGCGCGGCGGCGCGATCCTCAACGACGCGACTCGCGGCACCGAGCTGCACGACCTCTCCAGGCTGATCGGCAGCCAGCAGAAGATCTTCGCGGCGCTGTCCTCGCGCGAGGGCTCCCTGAAGGAGCTCGTCACCAACTTCAACACCACGATGGGGGCGCTCGCGGCGGAGGAGTCGAACCTGCGTGCCACGATCCGCGAGCTGCCGCGCGTGCTGGAGGCCGCCCGGCCGGCCCTCGACAACCTGAACGCGGCCTTCCCGTCCACGCGCGCGTGGGCGCTCGAGATGATCCCCGGCGTCCGCGAGACGCCGGCCACGATCGAGGCGGGCTTCCCGTGGATCCGCCAGACGCGCGCGCTGCTCTCGCCGGCCGAGCTCCAGGGCCTCGTCGACGACCTCCAGCCGGCGGTCGCCGACTTCGCCGAGTTCACCGACGGCCAGCTCGACCTCCTGCCGGTGCTCGACGACCTCAACCGCTGCATGCTCGACGTGGTCCTGCCCACCCAGGAGCAGCGCATCGACGACGGCGCGCTCTCCACCGGACTGCGCAACTACGAGGAGTTCTTCCAGGGCATGGTCTCGCTCGCGGGCGAGTCGCAGAACTTCGACGGCAACGGCTCGTACGTGCGGCTCCAGGCGGGCGGCGCCTTCCCGGTCCAGACCCCCGCGCTCCCGGCGCCGACCGGCCCGCTGCACTCGAGCGCGAGCCTGCAGCCGCTCGGCACGCGCCCGGCGAAGTCGCCCAAGCCCGCCTACAAGCCGAACGTGAAGTGCCACACGCAGCCGGTGCCGAACCTGAGCGACGCGGCGATCGGGGGCGGCCCGTGATCCGCCAGATCAAGAAGCAGGCGCGCGTCTTCGTGGCGATCCTGTTCCTGTTCGTGATCGCGCTCGGGATCGGCGGCTACATCCTGTCGAACCAGCGCTTCTACCTGCCGGCGTGGGTGCCGGTCGTGGGGAGCGACTTCTACACGGTCAAGGCCGAGCTCCCGACGGGGCAGGCCGTGGTCCCGGGTCAGGGCCAGACCGTGAACATCGCCGGGGTCAAGATCGGCGAGGTCGGCACGGTGCGGCTCGAAGAGGGCAAGGCCGTCGTGAACCTCCAGATCAAGGACGAGTACCGGCCGATCTACCGCGACGCCTCGATTCTGCTGCGCCCCAAGACCGGCCTTAAGGACATGTACCTCGCGCTCGACCCGGGGAACCGGCGCTCGGGCGAGCTGCCCGAGGGCGGCCGCGTGCGCGTGGCCAACACGCTTCCCGACGTGAACAGCGACGAGTTCCTCGCGCAGCTCGACACCGACACGCGCGCCTACCTCCAGATCCTCCTGAACGCGGGCGGCACCACGTTCGACGACAAGCTCACGGGCGCTGACGCGCGCTACGACCAGACCGCGGCCCAGGACCTGCGCGAGGTCTTCAAGCGCTTCGAGCCCACGGCGCGGGACGGCGCGAAGCTCACGCGGCTGCTGATCGCCCGGCGTCAGAACATCCGGCGCGTGATCCACAACTTCCAGGAGTTCTCCACGGCGCTCGCCCGGCGTGACAACCAGCTCGCCTCGCTGGTGGACTCCGCGAACGCGAACTTCGAGACCTTCGCGTCCGAGGAAGCCTCGTTGCGCGAGGCGCTGCGCCTGTTCCCAGGCACGCTGGACCAGACCGAGCAGACGCTGCGCAAGGCAGGAACACTGGCCGCCGAGCTCGGGCCGGCGCTCGAGCGTCTGCGGCCGTTCGCGCGCCAGCTGGCGCCGGCGCTACGCAAGACGCAGCCGTTCTTCGAAGAGACCACGCCGATCATCCGTGACCAGATCCGGCCGTTCGCCCGCGACGTGCAGCCGACGGTGCGCGACCTGCGCGCCGCCACGAACGACCTGGCGGTCGTGACCCCGCGCCTCGCGCGCAGCATCGGAGTCCTGAACCGCTTCTTCAACGAGCTCGCGTACGACCCGCCCGGACCCGCGCGGCCCTACCTCTTCTGGGCCTCGTGGGGCGCGCACGCCGGAGCCACCATGTTCGATCTCCAGGATCCGCACGGCCCGATCCGGCGCGGCCTGGTGCTCGTGTCATGCAACGGCTACGACGTGCTCGAGCAGGTGATCCTCGGCAACCCGCAGCTCGGCCTGCTCACGCGCCTGCTCAACCTGCCGGCAGAGCAGGACGCCTGTCCAACCCACCCACCCGACAACTTCGTGCCGTGATCAAGGAAACCCCCAGCTTCGGTCGGATCTTCGCGATGGTCGCGTTCGGTCTCTCCTGCTTCGGGATCCTCGTGTTCCTGTGGCTGAACTTCGGCGGCTCGGTGCCGCTCCAGCCGGAGGGCTACCGGGTTAGTGTCGGCTTCCCCGAGGCGACGCAGCTCGCGCAGGAGGCGGACGTGCGCATCTCGGGCGTCCGCGTGGGCCGCGTGAAGAAGAAGGAGCCGAACCCGAACACCGGCCTCACCGACACGGAGATCGAAATCGACGCCCGCTACGCGCCGATCCCGAAGGACACCCGTGCGATCCTGCGCCAGAAGACCCTGCTCGGCGAAACCTACGTGGAGCTGTCGCCCGGCACGGCCAGCTCGGGCAAGGTGGCGGACGGCGGCAAGCTCGCCGCCGGCCAGGTGGCCGAGACGGTGGAGCTCGACGAGATCCTGCGCGGCTTCGACCCGGAGACGCGCGCCCGCTTCTCGACCTGGTTCGACCAGGCCGGCGTGGCGGCCCAGGGGAACGCCGAGCATCTGAACGACGCGCTGGCGCTGCTGACCCCGTTCGCCGAGGACACCGACGAGGTCCTGAAGGTGCTGCGCCAGCAGAGCGGCGCGACGCAGCGGCTGATCCGCGACACCGGGTACGTATTCGACGCCCTCACCGAGCGCAAGGGCCAGCTGCGCGACCTGATCCGCAACTCGAACCGGACCTGGGAGGCCATCGCGAGCCGCGACGCGCAGCTCGCCGACACCTTCCGCGTGTTCCCGACCTTCCTGCGCGAGAGCCGCGCCACGACGGAACGAGTGACGAGCTTCGCCGCCAACACCGACCCGCTGATCACCCAGCTGAGGCCGGCCGCGCGGGCCCTATCGCCGACGCTGGTCGACCTCGACGCGCTCGCGCCGGACCTGAAGGGCCTGTTCGTGGACCTGGACCCGCTGGTGCGCGTGTCGAGGCGCGGGTTGCCCGCCACCGAGCAGGTGCTCGACAACACGCGCCCGCTGCTCGCCCGGCTCGACCCGTGGCTGCGCAACTTCACACCGATCGTCGACTACCTCGGCCTCTACCGGCGCGAGATCTCGGCGTTCCTGGCCAACGACGCCGCGGCCACGCAGGCCACGGAGCGCGGCTTCAGGGACACCAACACGTTCCTCCACTACCTGCGCACGGCCAACCCGGTGAACCCGGAGATGATGACGGGCTGGCCGTTCCGCCTCGGCAGCAATCGCTCCAACCCGTACACGGAGCCGGGCGGGTACGACAAGCTCCGGACCGAGGGCCACCTCGAGGTGTTCGGCAGCTACCTCTGCACCAGCCGGCCGACGCCGCCGACGCCGGAGCCGAACGAGTTCCTGTCGGAGCTCGTGGTATCCCAGATCGACCTGTTCGTATTCGGCGGCGACCAGAACCGCGGGAAGGCGCCCCCATGCGACCCGCAGGCGCCGCTGGGACGCGTGATCGGGCAGGCGGGGATGTTCCCGCACCTCGAGCCACTGCCGTAGGCCCGGGGCTCCTTCTCCTAAGCTGACTGCGTGATCGAGCGCACGCTCCGAGGCCTCGTGCTGGCGGTGACGCGGCGGCCGCTGGTGGTGCTTGGGCTGACCGCCGTGCTGGCGCTGGGCGGCGCCGCGCTCGCGCTCAGGCTGGAGCCGAGCGCGGCCACGGAGACGCTCGTGAACCGCGGCTCCCAGAGCTTCGAGGACACGGAGCGCTTCAAGGAGGACTTCGGCGACGAGGCGATCCTCGTACTGGTGCACGGAAAGCTCACGCGCACGGTGCTCACCGCGGACCTCAACCGGCTGCTGCGGCTCGAGGGCTGCCTCGGCGGCAACGTCCCGGACACCAAGAAGGGGCTCGGCAGCCTGCCACCGGTGTGCCGCGAGATAGCCGAGCTGAAGCCAGCGAAGGTCGTGTACGGCCCGGCCACGTTCATCAACACCGCGGTCGGCCAGATCCAGGACCAGTTCGCGAAGAAGCAGCAGATCGCCGCCACGCAGGCGCAGCGAGCCGCTGAGGCCGCGCGCCGGCTCTCGAAGCGCCGCGGCGACCCACGCTCCGAGCAGGAGCGGCTCGCGCGCGCAGCCGCCGACGCCGTGCAGGCGCAGTTCGTGAACGACACGCTGCGGCTCGCGCTCAAGTACGGGATCACAGGCGTTCCGCAGATCAACGACCCGGCGTTCGTCTCGACGCTCGTGTTCGACCGCACCGCGCGCGGGACCGGCGTCCCGAAGTCGCGCTTCGCGTACCTGTTCCCGTCGAAGAACGCGGCGCTGATCCAGATCCGCCTGCGGCCGGACCTGACCGATGCCGAGCGGGCCCGGGCGATCGAGCTGATCCGGACCGCCACCGGCGAGAGGATGTTCAAGCCGCGCGAGGGAGCGCGCTACATCGTCACCGGGGTGCCGGTGGTCGCCGAGGGGCTCACCGACGCGATCCAGCGCTCGATCTTCATCCTGCTCGGCGCCGCCCTCGTGCTGATGGCGGCCACGCTGGCGCTCGTGTTCCGCTCGCGCGTGCGGCTGCTGCCGCTGGCGCTCGCGCTGGCCGCGGCGGCGATGACCTTCGGCGCCCTGTCGCTTGCGGGCGGCAGCCTGACAATGGCCTCGATCGCGGCGCTGCCGGTGCTGATCGGCCTCGCCGTGGACTACGCGATCCAGTTCCAGGCACGCTTCGACGAGGCCGAGGCGCGCGGAGACCCGGATCCGGCGGTCGCGGCCGTGGTCGCCGGCGGTCCCACCATCCTGACCGCGGGCCTGGCCACGGCCACGGGCTTCCTCGTGCTGCTGCTCTCACCGGTGCCGATGGTGCGCGGGTTCGGCCTGCTGCTCGTGCTCGGCATCGTGCTCGCGCTCGGATGCGCCCTCTGCGCCGGCTTCGCGGCGCTCACGCGCTTCCGCCGCGGGCCGCGCCCGGACGCGACGCCGTCCCGGCTCGGAGCGCGTGCCGCGGCGCTCCGCGGCCACCCGCGCGTGCAGGCGATGGGTGAGTGGCTCGCGGACCGCTCCTGGCGGGCTCTCGGGCTGGCGCTCTCGCGGCCGCGGCGCGTGCTGGCGATCGGGCTCGCCGTGGCGGTGCTTGGCCTCGCACTCGACACGCAGAGCGAGGTGGCGTCCGACGTTCGCGAGCTGGTGCCCCAGGACCTCCAGGCGCTGCGCGACGTGAACGTGCTCCAGAAGGAAACGGGCGTGTCCGGCGAGATCGACGTGACCGTGCGCGCGGACGACATCACCGACCCCGAGGTGATCGCCTGGATGACGCGTTTCCAAAACCGGGTGCTGCGCGAGCACGGCTATCGCCCCGGGAAGCGCTGCACGCAGAAGCAGGGTGCGCCCGAGCTGTGCCCGGCGCTCTCGCTCCCCGACCTCTTCAGCACGGCGCGTCAGGACCAGGTGCGCCGCCTGCTCGACGCGGTGCCGAGCTACTTCTCCCAGGGTGTCGTCACGGCCGACCGGACGACCGCCAACCTCGCCTTCGGGATCAGGCTGATGCCGCTCGACCGCCAGAAGCAGGTGGTGGACGACATCAAGGCCTCCCTGCAGCCGCCCGACGGGGTGAAGGCATCCGTCGTGGGCCTGCCGGTCCTGGCGGCGGAGGCCAACGGCGCGCTCTCGTCCCCTTGGCGCCGCGGGCTCACGCTGCTCGCCGCGCTCGCCGGAGTCTTCCTCGTGCTCTTCGCTGCGCGGCGCTCGGCCCGCGAGGCGGCCGTCCCGCTGATCCCGATCGCCCTCGCCACGGGCTGGTCGGGCCTCGTGCTGTTCATCCTCGGGCTGCTGCCCGGGCCCTTCGAGGTGGACCTGAACCCGATGTCGGTGACGCTCGGGGCCCTCGTGATCGCGATCTCGACGGAGTTCAGCGTGCTGCTGTCGTCGCGCTACCGCCAGGAGCGTGAGGCCGGCGCGGGTCCGGCCAGGGCGATCGAGCTCGCCTATGCCTCGACCGGTGCGGCCGTGCTGGCGTCCGGGGCGACGGCCATCGCGGGCTTCGCGGCGCTGATCTTCTCCGACATCCGCATGCTGCGCGACTTCGGCATCGTCACCGTGGTGGACCTCACCGTCTCGCTGCTCGGGGTGATGATCGTGCTCCCGGCGGCGCTGATGTGGGCGGAGGAGCACGGCCCGTTCCGCGTCCGCGACCTGCTCACCGCGCTGCGGCTCCGTAGGGCACAGGCCGACACCACGTGACGGACGAAAGGGACCGCTTCGAGGACCTCTCGCCGGGGGAGCGGCTCGCCGAGCGCGACCGCACCCACCCGGAGCCCGTGCGGCCCCCAGAGGTCCCGCGTCCGGGGAACAAGTACGCCTGGCTGGTGGGAATCCTGATGTTCATGGCCCTGGGCGTGCTGCTGTTCGTGCAGACGATCCCGAACAGCGGCGAGGGTCTCGAGGGGCCGCCCGTGGGCAAGCGGCTCAAGGCGTTCGCGGCGCCGTCGGCCCTGGGCCCGCTGAGCGGTGACGCGAACGTGTGCCAGAAGGCGCCCT
>DASUQG010000301.1:0-2775 GCA_036280695.1 Thermoleophilaceae bacterium | reverse complement strand
GAGGCGATGGTGGCGCTCGTGCTTGCCGCGGCCTACCGCGAGAAGTTCGGCGGCGACCACATCGACGACGTGCGGGCGGCGCTCGTGGCGTACGAGGAGCGCATCGGCTGGAGGCGCGCATAGCCCTCGTGCTCGTCGGCTTCATGGGGGCCGGGAAGTCCACCGGCGCCCGCGCGCTCGCCGCCGAGCTCGGCGCCGAGCCGCTCGACTCCGACCGCGAGCTCGAGCAGCGGCTCGGCGAGCCGGTCGAGTCCTTCTTCGACAGAGAGGGCGAGCAGGCGTTTCGCGCCCGCGAGGAGGAGCTCGTGCTCGAGCTGCTCGCGCGGCCGGACGCGGCCGTGCTTGCGCTGGGCGGCGGGGCGCTCGGCTCGGAGAGCGTGCGCGCGGCGCTCGCGCAGCACACGGTCGTTCACCTCGAGGTCGACCCCGAGGAGGCGTGGCGGCGCGCGTCGGGGAAGGGCCGGCCGCTCGCGCGTGACAGCGGCCGCTTCGCTCAGCTGCACGGGGACCGCGCGCCCGTCTACGACGCGGTCGCCGACGCCATGCTGCCGCCCGGCGACCGCGACGCCCTGCGGCGCGCCCTGCCCGCGCTGCGCGCACTCGGGGACGCGCCCGCCGGCACGCGCCTCGTGTGGGCCTCTTCGTCGTCCGGCGAGTACCCGGTGTTCCTGGGCCACGGGCTGATCGGGTCCGGATTCTTCTACCCGGACGACGGCCGCCGGCTGGTGGTCACGGACGAGAACGTGGCCCGCGCGCAGCCCTTCGAGGGCGACGAGCGGGTCGTGACCATGGCCGGCGAGGAGCACAAGTCGATCCACGGCGCCGAGTTCGTGCTGCGTGCCCTGGCCGAGGCGGGCGCGGAGCGCGGCGACATCGTCGTGGCGGTGGGCGGGGGAGTCGTGGGCGACCTCGCCGGCTTCTGCGCCGCGATCTACCAGCGCGGGATCCGCCACGTGCAGGTGCCGACGACGTTGGTCTCGCAGGTGGACTCCGCCTACGGCGGGAAGACCGGTGTGGACCTCCCCGAGGGGAAGAACTACGCGGGCGCCTTCCATCAGCCGTCGGCGGTGCTCTGCGACCCGGCGGCGCTCGAGACGCTGCCGCCCGAGGAGCTCGCCGCCGGCTACTCCGAGGTGGTGAAGACCGCGCTGATCGCCGGCGGGCCGTTGTGGGCGCGGGTGCGCCAGGGCGGCGAGGTCGACGCCGAGGTGATCCTCGGCTGCATCCGCACCAAGCTGGGCGTGGTGGCCCAGGACGAGCGTGACGACGGCCGCCGGCAGGTGCTCAACCTCGGCCACACGGTCGGCCACGCGATCGAGGCAGCCACCGGCTACACGCGCTACCGGCACGGCGAGGCGGTCGCCGTAGGCCTGCTGGCAGCGCTGCGGCTCTCCGGGCGCGACGCGCTGAGGAAAGAGGTGAGCCAGCTGCTGGCCGCGCGCGGGCTGCCGGCGTCGTTCCGGGGCGCCTCGGTGGACGACGTGGTCGAGCTCGTCGGGCGCGACAAGAAGCGCTCCGGCGGGCGGGTACCGTTCGTGCTCGTGGAGGCTCCAGGAGAGGTCAGCCCGGGTCACGAGGTCGCTCCCGGCGACCTGCGCGCCGCCCTGGAGGAGGTGCACGCGCCATGAGGCACCGCGTGGACGTGATGCACGGCGTGAACTTCGACGTGCTCGGCAGCCGCAACGCCGACCACTACGGCGGCCTCACGCTCACGGAGCTCGAGGTGAAGGTGAAGGGCTTCGCGCGCGAGCTCGAGATGGAGGTGAGCTTCTCCCAGACGAACCACGAGGGCGACTTCTGCGAGCGGCTGCACCGCGCGGGGGAGAGCGCCGACGCCCTGGTGCTCAACCCGGGCGCGTGGACGCACTACTCGTACGCGATCCGCGACGCGCTCGAGGTGGCCGGGCTGCCGGCGGTGGAGGTGCACCTCTCGGCGGTGGATCACCGCGAGGAGTGGCGCCGCACCTCGGTGATCCGCGACCTCTGCATCGGGGCGATCCAGGGCAGAGGCGTCGAGGGCTACCGCGACGCGCTCGCAATGCTGAAGGAGCGGCTGGAGGCGTGAGCCGGAGCGGCGGGCTGGTCGAGCTGATGCGGGCCCGCGAGCTCGACTCGCTGCTCGTGACCGAGCTGGTGAACGTCCGCTACCTCACGGGTTTCACGGGAACCAACGGGGCCGCTGTCGTCACCCCGGAGGAGCGGCTCCTCTTCACCGATTTCCGCTACGTGGAGCAGGCGCGCGCGCAGGCGCCCGAGTACGACCTGGTCGAGGTCGGGCGCGACATGCTCGGCGTCATGTCCGCGCGGCTGCGCGGGCGCGCCGGGTTCGACGACGAGCACCTGAGCGTCGGCGCGCACCGGAAGCTGAGCGAGCGCTTGCCCGATGGCGTCGAGCTCGCCCCGGCCGGTGGCCTGGTCGAGGAGCTGCGCGCGGTGAAGGACGCGTCAGAGGTCGCCGCGATGCGCGCGGCCGCGGAGCTCTCGACCGCAGCGTACGGGTCGCTGCGCGAGCGCGGCCTGGCGGGGCGCACGGAGCGCGAGGTGGCCACCCAGCTGGCCCGATTCATGGAGGACTCGGGCGCCGAGGGGCCGTCGTTCCCGCCGATCGTGGCCGCCGGCGAGCACGGCGCGCGCCCGCACGCGGAGCCGCGCGACGTCGAGATCCCGCGGGACACGCTCGTGGTGATCGACATCGGCGCGCGCGTGGACGGCTACTGCTCGGACTGCACCCGGACGCTCGCGACCGGTCAGGTCGACGACGACGCGCGCGAGGTC
>DASUQG010000300.1:0-4331 GCA_036280695.1 Thermoleophilaceae bacterium | reverse complement strand
AGGCTTGCCCGCGGCGCACGAGCGGTATCGCTTAAGGCTGCTTCCTCCCGGATCTGACCTGGTTCGCGAGCGCTCGCCGCGCGGGACCCGGCCATCGACGCCTCAGTCCGGCGTACTGGCCCCGAGAACCGAAGTCCCTCGAACGGGAATTCAGCCCTGCTAGAGCGGATTGCAGGTGACAGGGCACCGCTACCTCCCCGCCTAGCACGGTCCACCGCAGAGGCTAGCGCGAACTCACGTAGGCTGCCCGCCATGGCACTACGACAGTCAGTCTCGACAGATCAGGCTCCCGAGGCCATCGGCCCCTACAGCCAGGGCATGCGCAGCGGCAGCCTGCTGTTCTGCTCCGGCCAGATCCCGCTAGACCCATCGACGGGCGAGATCGTGAAGGACGACGTGGAGGGCCAGGCACGCCGCTGCCTCGAGAACCTCGCCGCGGTATGCGAGGCGGCCGGAGGCTCGCTGGCTGACGCGGTGCGCTGCACCGTCTACCTCACCGACATGAACGACTTCGCGCGCGTGAACGAGGTCTACGGATCGTTCTTCGAGGGAGCCGAGCCACCGGCCCGCGTGGCCATCGGCGTGGCCGCGCTGCCCAAGGGCGCGGACGTCGAGATCGACGCGGTCGTAGCGCTCTAGCGCCCTGGGCCGGTGATGCGGCGGAGGCCGTCCGGCGTCCGGACGAACACCTGCCAGGCGTAGTAGGCGAACAGGTGGCGCGCGTCGCGTCGAATGCGGCCGGCGTAGGCGAGCACGGCGTTCACATAGTGGGCCGACGGGTTGTACGCGTACAGCGCGCGCCGAAGGTCGCGGGGCGCTCCGGATGCGTGCAGGTAGTTCGCGGCACCGAGGATCGCGTCGTGCGGGTCGCGGATGTCGCCGCCGAGGCCGTAGGCGGCCCACGTGGACGGGATGAACTGCATCGGGCCCTGCGCCCCGGCCGTGCTCGTATTCCGCAGTCGACCGAACGCCGACTCGACGAAGTTGACGGCCGCGAGCACGTGCACCGGCACGCCGAACCGGCGCTGCGCCTTGCGATAGAACCGCAGGAGGTCGGCCACTGGAGCGGCCGACCCGGTGCGCCAGTGACTGCGCGGTACGGGCACGTGGAGCGCCCGCAGGTCGCGCTGCGCCCGCAGCGTGGCGCGAACGTGCGCAGCAATCCTCCCGGGCACACGCGCGAGCACGCCGACCGCCAGCCGCCGCCGCCCTGTCAGCACCAGGTGGATGCGCTGCTCGTCGAGTGCGTAGAGCGTGACCTCCTCGGGAGGCCGCGCACTGGCGGCCTCCGGCCCGCGCCTCCAGTCCGCGATCGCCGCGTCGAGCGCCCGGTGAGTGCTCGTCAGCCGCTCCGCGAGGGCGGCCCGGCTGCGCGGGATCGGGGCTCCCGGGCCGGGCGGCGGAGGGCTTCCGGCCTGCATCCCCGGTTCTCCACCCGCGGCGGAGGCGGAAGGGCGGCCGTCATCGGAACCCGCGCAGCCGGCCACGGCGGACGCGAGCATGGCCGCGATGACGAGACGCATGGACACGATCGAGACGGTAGACGCGATGCCGTCAGGTCACACGGCGCGGCCCGCTGTCCACCTCGCGGTACTCCCCGCGCCGGACGAGCGCCGCGAGGCGCTCCAGCGCGTCGTACACGTCCACGAACCGCGTGTACAGCGGCGGCACGCCGAGGCGGATCGAGTCGGGCCCGCGGAAGTCCGGGATGACCTTCGCCCGCTCGATCAGCGCGCGGCATGTCGGCCAAGCTTGTTCGTGGGCGAGGCTCACGTGCGCTCCGCGGCGCGCCGCCTCACGCGGGGTTGCGAGCTGGAAGCCGAGCGGCGCCAGCTGCTCGTCGTGGAAGTCCACGATCAGTCCGGTGAGCGCGGCGGCCTTCTCGCGCAGCCGGTCGACGCCGGCCTCGGCGACGAGCCTTACGCCCTCCTCGACCGCGGCGATGCCCAAGATCGAGGGTGTTCCGGCCAGGAAGCCGCGGATGCCCGGCGCCGGGTCGTACGGACGCTCCATTACGAATTGGTCCCGCTGACCGAACCAGCCCTGGATCGGCGTGCGAAGGCCGTCCTGGAGCTCCTCGCGCACGTACAGGAACGCCGGGGCACCCGGTCCGGCGTTGAGGTACTTGTAGGTGCAGCCGACGGCTAGCTCCACGCCTCGCTTTTCCAGCTCGACGGGGACGACCCCCGCGGAGTGCGACAGGTCCCAGAGCACCCGCGCTGGAGCGGCGACACGGCCGATCCCCTCGATGTCCGCGAGCGCTCCGGAACGGTACGCCACCTGGGACAGCGCGAGGAGCGCGACGTCGCCCGTAGCGCAGGCGCGTTCCACGTCCTCTGGCTGCGGGCCGGTGAGCGGGTCGCACTCGAAGATGCGCAGCTCGCGGCCGTGCAGGCGGGCGAGGCCGTCGAGCACGTAGCGGTCGGTGGGAAAGTTTTCCGCGTCCGTGACGACGGCGCCCGGCGTGGCTTCGAGGACCGCCCCGCCGAGCTTGAAGAGGTTGACCGTGGTCGAGTCCGCGACGATCACCTCACCCCGACGCGCGCCGAGCACGCCGGTCGCCAGGAGGTCGCCGACCGACTCGGGCAGGTCGATCCATTCATGCCAGCCGCCGACGAGCTCGGCGCCCCACTGGCTGACCAGCTCGCTCAGGCGTTCCCGCGTCGCGACCGGCAGACGCCCGAGCGAGTTGCCATCGAGGTAAATCGTGTCGGGATCGTCGACGACGAAGCGCTCGCCGAACGGCGCGAGCGCGTCCTCCGCATCCAGGCGCTGGGCGTGGGCGCGTTCGATCACCGCCCCTCCAACCACGTAACGGCCGTCCGCCAGGCCTCGCTCTCCGGGTCGAGGTGCTCCATATGGCCGACTCGAGGCAGCTCGACGAGCGTGCATTGATCGCCCGCCTCGGCGGCGCGTAACGCGTACCGCCGAGCGATCTCCACGGGCACCACATCGTCAGCGTCGCCGTGCACCAGTAGCTGGGGGACGCCGAGCGGGAGCCTCTCGATCGGCGAGGCGAGCGCGTAGCGCTCCGGAACCTTCCCCGGCGGCCCGCCAACGAAGCGCGCGCCCGCGCCGCCCGAGAGCCGAAGCCGCGCAACCTCGCGGAGGTCGGCGATTCCGGCCTGGGCGACCGCGGCGGCGAGACGGATCTTTGGCGCCGCACCCGGCGCTTCCGCGGGGAGGCCCGGGCGCGCTGCCGCCCACAGGGCGAGCTGGCCTCCGGCCGAGTGTCCAACGGCCACGACCCGACCGGTGTCGAGCGGCTCGTCGAGGCGGTCGAGCTGGTCGATGCCCGCCGCCACGTCCTCGAGCGTATGGGGCCAGCCGCCCCGGCTGCGCCAGCCGAGCCGCCGGTATTCGAGGTTCCAAACGGCCCAGCCGCGGGCGGCGAGGTCGGCCACGAGCCGGTCCGCGAGGCGGAGGTCGTAGCGCGCACGCCAGAAGCCGCCGTGTATGAGAACAGCCACGCGCCATGGGGCCGACGCCCCGTCGGGCCTCGTCAACTCGCCGAACTGATCCCGCCGCCTGCCGTAGAAATGCCGCCGCGACTCGATGCGGCGCAGTATCGCGCTCCGCCTACAATGGTCCCTCTCCCGGGCGCGTAGCTCAGCGGGAGAGCGCTCGCCTCACACGCGAGAGGTCGCTGGTTCGAACCCAGCCGCGCCCATGGAAGACCTGCAAATTAGCGGTTTCTGGCCTGCGTCAGGCCATCGTTTTGCGCCGGCGGCGCTCCAAAAGAGTCCCCAGAGTGACAAACGCTCGGACACCGCGATCCGCCACTCGAATCAGGCGTGCCGGCCGACTCCTGGCACATGCACCGCCGCCTGCATTCGAAAGCAGGCGCAACCTCAGTAGCGGTTCAGAAGCTCGCCGGTCGTCCGCAGCAGGAGCTGGCGGCTATCCCGACCGGAGTGTCGAGTTCACGCGAAAGCGGCAGTCCGGACCGCTTGTGTCCGACCCGCTACGCGCTCGTCGGCAACCGCTTCGTGCCCAGGTTTGACCCCGCGCACATCGGCGGCGACAACTGGTCCGCCGACGCCGCTATCCGGTTGAACGGACCGAACTGGCACGGACTGCTGGTCAGGCTCAGCCGCATCGACAAGCTCGGCCACATGCGGGGCCCGAGGATGCGGGAGACGGGGAGAGCCGGCTGGTGGACGTGGGCAACGATCCTCGACACTGTGGCATCGAATATGCCCCGGACCGACCTCGACGGTGAGGCGGTCAAGTCGCCGAAGCCCTAGAAGTCGAAGCAGTCGAGCATGTCGCTGATGTCGGCGCGGTCGTCACGCGGCGGCGCGGGCGCGCCTCCGGCCTCATAATTGGAA
>DASUQG010000299.1:0-7099 GCA_036280695.1 Thermoleophilaceae bacterium | reverse complement strand
CGGATCACCGAGTACGCGGACGGCCTGCTTGAGGACATGACGAGGATCAAGTGGCCGCCCCACGTGGTGACCATGCAGGAGAACTGGATCGGGCGCTCGGAGGGGGCGGAGGTGGTGTTCCGCTGCGAGGAGCTCGGGATCGACTACCCCGTCTTCACCACTCGGCCGGACACGATCTTCGGCGCCACCTTCTTCGTGCTCGCGCCAGAGCACCCGGACGTGCTGCGGCTGAACGACTCGCCGGAGGTCCACGAGTACGTGAACCGCTCGCTGAACGAGACGCCCGAGGAGCGCGGCGACGAGCACAAGGAGAAGACGGGCGTGCGGCTCGGGCACACCGTCACGAATCCGGCCACCGGCGAGGAGATCCCGATGTGGGTGGCCGACTACGTGCTGCTGGAGTACGGCACGGGCGCCGTGATGGGCGTGCCGGCGCACGACGAGCGCGACCACGAGTTCGCGGAGACGTTCGGCATCGAAATCCGGCGCGTGATCGAGTGCGGCGACCTGCCCTGCACGGACGACGGGCCGATGGTGAACTCGGGCCGCTTCGACGGGCTGAACAACCGCGAGGCGTACGAGCAGATCGTGGACTGGCTCGAGTCCGAGGGGAAGGGCAAGCGCTCGGTGAACTACCGCCTGCGCGACTGGCTGCTTTCGCGGCAGCGCTACTGGGGCTGCCCGATCCCGATGGTCTACTGCGAGACGGACGGGCTCGTGGCGGTGCCCGACGACCAGCTGCCCGTGGCGCTCCCCGACATCGAGGACTACACGCCGAAGGGCAAGCCGCCGCTCGCGACCGCGGAGGACTGGGTGAACACCACCTGCCCGCAGTGCGGAGGCCCGGCCCGGCGCGAGACCGACACGATGGACACGTTCGTCGACTCGGCCTGGTACTTCCTGCGTTACTGCGACCCGGACAACGACAGCGCGCCCTGGGACCGCGAGGTCGTGGACATGTGGATGCCGGTCGACCAGTACATCGGCGGCATCGAGCACGCGATCCTCCACCTCATGTACGCGCGCTTCTTCATGAAGGCGCTCGCGGACATGGACCTGGTGGGCGTGCAGGAGCCGTTCGCCCGCCTCTTCACCCAGGGGATGATCACGCGCGACGGCGCGAAGATGTCGAAGTCGAAGGGGAACGTGGTCTCCCCGCAGGACCTGGTCGAGGAGCACGGCGCGGACACGGCGCGCTGCTACATCCTGTTCATCGGCCCGCCGTCGCTCGACGCCGACTGGCAGGACGCCGGCGTGGGCGGCGTGCACCGCTTTCTCTCGCGGCTGTGGACCGCGGCCATGGAGGCCGCGCAGAGCACCTCGCCCGACGACGCGCCCGGCGACCAGGGCGAGCTGCTCCGCAAGGCGCACTGGGCTATCGACAAGGTCACGCACGACATGCAGACCGACTTCGCCTTCAACACCGCGATCGCCGCGGTGATGGAGCTCACCAACGAGGTGTATCGGCAGCGCGACTCGGCGCCGCCCGGCGACGTGCGCTTCGCCATCGCCACGGCCGCCTCCCTGATCTTCCCGTTCGCCCCGCACCTGGGTGCGGAGGTGTACGAGCTGATGACCGGCGGGCGGGTCTGGGAGGAGCCCTGGCCGCAGGCCGACCCCGCGCTGCTCGAGCGCGAGGAGATCCAGCTCGTGGTCCAGGTGAACGGCAAGCTGATCGACCGCCTGCCGGCGCCCGCGTCCGCAACGCAGGAGCAGCTGGAGGAGCTGGCCCGCGGGTCGGACAAGCTCGCCGCGCGTTTGAACGGGAGAGAAATCGTCAAGACTGTTGTCGTGCCCGGCAAGCTCGTGAACTTCGTGGTGCGATGAACGCACGGCCGCGGGAGACCCAGGTACCGATCGGGCCGGTGCTGGCCGCCCTCGGTGGTGTGCTTCTGATCGTGAGCCTCGGCCTCGACTGGTACGGGCCGTACTCGGGCTTCTCGAGCTTCGAGTTCCTGGACCTGCTCCTGGTGGTGCTCGGGCTGGTGACCCTCGCGGTGCTGGCCGCCGCGCTCGGCCTCGTGCGCACGCCGCTGAAGCCCGGCACGCCGCTCGTGATCGGTGTGCTGGCGCTGCTCATCGTGGTGAGCCAGCTGATCAACCACCCGCCGGTCGGGAACGGGCGCGATGTGGAGACCGGCCTGTGGCTCGGCCTGGGCGGCGCCGCCCTGATGCTCGCCGGCGCGATTCTCTCGACAGCTCGCATCGCGATCGCGGTGGAGCCGCGGGCGCGCGCGGCCTCGGCGAGTCCCGCACCGCCGCCTGACCAGGCGCCCACCGTCGCGGACGAGCCCCGGCCCTGACCGCGTACGTCGCGGTCGTCGGCGCGGGCGAGGGCGAGTGGCCGGCCGCCGAGGCGGTGGGACGTCAGCTCGCTGAGCGCGGCGCGGTCGTCGTCTGCGGCGGTTTGGGCGGCGTGATGGAGGCCGCGTGCCGCGGCGCGAAGGAGGCCGGTGGACTGACCGTCGGCATCCTGCCTGGGACCGACCGGGCCGCAGCCAACGCGTTCGTCGACGTCGCCGTCCCGAGCGGCCTCGGCGAGGCGCGCAATGCGCTCGTCGTCCGCGCCGCGGATGCCGTGGTGGCGGTGGGCGGTGGCTACGGGACCCTCTCGGAGATCGCCCTCGCGCTGAAGGCGGGCAAGCGCGTCGTCGGGCTCGACTCGTGGGACATCGAGGGCGTGCACGCGGCGGCCGACCCCGATGCTGCCGTCGCAGCCGTGCTCGGCGATTCGCTCACCTAGACTCGCCGCTTCGTGGCCGGTCAGTCCGACACCCCGTACCTCGACGCCCTGAGCGCCTACGCCGCGCGCAAGCCGGGTCGTTTTCACGTCCCCGGCCACAAGGGCGGACCCGGCGCGGACCCGGGACTGGTGGAGGCGCTCGGCGAGCACGCGCTCGCGCTCGACATCCCAGCGCTCACATACGGCATCGACGTGGGCGAGGAGCCGACGCCGTTCGTGGCGGCGCAGCGGCTGGCGGCCGAGGCGTGGGGCGCGAGCCGGACCTGGTGGCTCGTGAACGGGGCGTCGCAGGGGAACCACGTGGCGTTGCTCGCGCTCGGGCACCGGGGCCAGCGGGTGGTCACCCAGCGCAACGCTCACTCGAGCACGATCGACGCCCTCGTGATGTCGGGGCTGCGGCCGACCTTCGTGGCGCCGGAGCTCGACCCCGAGCTGCACATCGCGCACTGCATGACCCCGGAGGCGCTCGACCGCGTGCTCCGCGAAACGCCGGACGTGGTCGGAGCGACCGTCGTCTCGCCGACCTACTTCGGCGCGGTCGCCGACGTGGCGGGACTCGTCGAGGTGGCGCACAGCCACGGCGTGCCGCTGGTCGTGGACGAGGCGTGGGGCGCCCACCTGCCCTTCCACGAGGACCTGCCGGCTCACGCGCTCAGCCTGGGGGCCGACCTCGTCATATCGAGCACGCACAAGATCGTGGGCAGCCTGACCCAGTCGGCCATGATCCACCTCGGGCACGGCGACCTGATCTCGGAGGGCGTGGTCGACCGCTGCGTCACGCTCGTGGAGTCCACAAGCCCGAACGGGCTGCTGTTCGCCTCACTCGACACGGCGCGGCGCAGCGCCGCGACCCGCGGGCGCGAGCTGCTCGACGAGACCCTGAGCGCGCTCGCCCGCACGCGCGAGGCCGTGCGCGAGATCCCCGGGCTCGACGTGCTCGACGAGCGCTTGGCCGGGGCTCCCGGGGTGTTCGACTACGACCCGCTGCGGCTCGCGATCGACGTGCGCGGCACGCGCGCGAGCGGCTACGAGCTATCGCGCATGCTGCGCGAGCAGCACGACGTGATCATGGAGCTCGCCGGCGAGAACGTGATGGTCGCCGTGTACGGGATGGGCGAGGACGCCGGCGCCGCCAGCGAGCGGCTGCTGAATGCGCTGCGCGAGAGCGTGGCAGCGGTGAGCGCCGCGCCCGAGTCGGTGGAGGGCGTCCACCTCGCGCCGCCGCCGCCTTGGGGCGAGCTGGTGATGACGCCGCGGGAGGCGTTCCTCGGGCCGCAGGAGATCGTGCCGGCCCGCGAGGCGGTCGGGCGCGTGGCGGCGGAGTCGCTCGCCGCCTACCCGCCCGGCATCCCGAACGTTCTGCCGGGCGAGCGCCTGACCGCAGAGACGCTCGACTACATCGAGCAGAGCATCGCGCACGGCGGCAGCCTGCGCGGGGCGAGCGACCGCGAGCTGAAGACGCTCCGGGTGGCGCTCGAGTTCTAGGTCGCCACGCGCTCGCGTCGCAGCGCCTGCATCAGGCAGTGGGCGCCGCCGCCGCCGAGCGTGAAGGCGGCCAGCTCGGGGTCGTAGACCGTCAGTCCGAGCGCACGCAGGCGCTCGTTGAGGTCCTTCGACTCCGCGCTCGTGAGCACACGGTCGCCACCGAGGCACACTCCGTTCACGCCAAGCCTGAGCGCGTCGGCGAGCGTGACGGGCACGATCTCAACGCCCTTCTCCTCGAGCCAGCGCACGAAGCCGGTGCCCACCTGCTCCACGCACACGGCCGCGAGCTTCTCGCCGAGCATCGCCGCGAGCACGTCGATGTGAAGGAAGTGCGGCGGGATGCGCTCGATCCGCACCTCCCAGCCGTCGGCCTCGAGCCAGCCGGCCAGCTGCCTCGCGGCCGGCTCCTGCGTGCGCTCCTCGCCGTTCCCGATCACCGCGACGCCGGGGTCGACGATCATGAAGTCGCCGCCCTCGAGCGCGGCCGCGGTGATCATGCGATGGATGGGGATGCCGCTCTGCTCGTAGAAGCGGATCACCGGCGCGTACTCGCCGCGACGCCACCACTGGTTGCACTGGGTCACGATCGGGCCCTGCGGCACGTTGATACTCGAGTCGCGGGCGAACACCTGGTAGGGGAGGGCCGGATCGGGCTCGAGGACGTGCACGCGCACGCCCGCCTCCTCGTAGACGCTCACCATCTCGGCGTGCTGGCGCAGGGCGTCCTCGCGGCTGAAGCTGAGGCCGCTGTCGAGCGTGGCCCGTGAGATGGCGCTGGCCGGCAGCCAGTGGAAGTTGTCCGGCGGGCAGAGCAGCACGTCCAGCAGGCGTCCATACTCCGAGTCCACGCCCCAGCCCGGCTCCACCCGTGTTCCCGACTCCATCTCCGATGTCCCTTCGCTCGTCACGGCCCCGATTCTATGAGTGACGTGGCCCGCAGCCGCGTCGTGGTCCAAGGCCACGTTCAGGGCGTGTTCTTCCGCGACAGCGCTCGCCACGAGGCGGAGACCCGAGGCGTGGCCGGCTGGATCACCAACCGGCGCGACGGCGCTGTCGAGGCCGTGTTCGAGGGCCACCCGGATGCCGTGGCCGCATTGGTCGAGTTCTGCCGGCGCGGGCCGCGCGGCGCCGACGTGCGCTCGGTCGGCGAGACGAGTGAGGAGCCCGAGGGGCTGAGCGGCTTCCAGGTGCGCTGAGGGCCAAGGCCGAAGCGTCACGCTCGCGTCACGTTCAGCCGCCCACGCGTAACGTGACTCTTCGTACGTTCGTGCGGTGCCGGAGGGCTCGCGCTCCACGATTCTCGTTTGGGTGATCGCCGCTGTACTGGCGACCGTCGCCGCCGTGCAGATTCTCGGCGACGATCGCGCGCCACCCGCGGCGGTCAGCGTCTCGGACTCGTCCGAGACGTCCGCCGCCGCCGGAGCCCACGACGGCCGCGGCCGGAGCGGTGGCATCTACGTGCACGTGGCCGGAGCGGTCCGCCGACCGGGGCTGATGAGGCTGCCGCCCGGGTCGCGCGTCGCGGTAGCGCTGGAGCGTGCCGGCGGACCGAGCCGGCGGGCCGACCTCACCGCGGTGAACCTCGCGGCCCGCCTCCACGACGGCCAGCAGATCGTGGTGCCGGCCCGGGGCGCGGCCGCCGCCGGCGGCGCCGCCGCGTCGGCTGGCGCCGCGGGCGGGCCGCTTGGCGTCGCCGGATCGGCCGGCGGCATGGTGCACCTCTCGACGGCCACCATCGAGCAGCTCGACGGCATCGACGGCATCGGCCCGACGCTTGCCCAGCGCATCATCGAGTACCGCGACGCGCACGGCGGACTGCGCTCCCTGGCTGAGCTCGCGCAGGTCGACGGCATCGGCGAGAAGCGGCTCGCGACGCTGCGTGAAGCGCTCCAGCCGTGAGGCCCCTCGGCTCGCTCGTTGGCCGCCCCTGGCACGTGGCCGTCGGCTCGCTCGCCGCCGGCCTCGCTCTCGCGCAAGCGGAGGCTCCGCTCGCGATCGCTGCGGCGGCCGCGCTGCTCGCCGCCTTGGCGTTGCTGCGGGCGCCCGGGCTCGCGGTCGTCGCTGCCTGCCTCCTGCTGGCCGGCAGCGCCGCGGGTGATGCGCGGCTTCGCGCTCTCGATCACGCGTCCACCGAGATCGGCGACGGGCGCACCATCAGCGCACGCGCACACCTCCTCACACGCCCGCGCCCGTCGGCCTTCGGCGCATCCGCGGAGGCCCGTATCGCGACCAGTCCGCTCGCCGGCGCTCGCGTCCTGCTGCGGTTCGCCGATCGCGGGCCACGCCCGGCGCTCCCACACGACACCGCGGTCGGCGCCGAGCTCGCCGTTGACGGGCTGCTGCGGCGTCCGGTCAGGGACCCGGGCGCCAGCTTCGACTTCCCCGCCCACCTCCGGCGTCGCGGCATCGCGGGCGAGCTGCTCGTCGAGCGCGTGCGCCTCACCGGCCGCCGGCGCGGTGGAGTCGCGGGCGTGCTGGACCGCCTGCGCGCGCGTGCCGAGCGCGCGGTCGCCGCGGGCCTCTCGGAAGCGGACGCCGCGCTGGCGCTCGGCATGGTGCTCGGCGAGGACGAGCAGATCGACAGCGCCACGCGCGACGACTGGCGCGACTCGGGGCTCTCCCACCTGCTCGCTGTCAGCGGCCAGAACGTGATGCTTCTGATGGCGCTGGCGCTTCCGCTGCTCGTGGCGGCCGGCCTTGGCCCCCGCGGGCGCGGCGTCGCGCTGCTGTGTCTCGTTGCGGTCTACGTGCCGCTCGCCGGTGCCGGACCGTCGCTCCAGCGCGCCGGGGTGATGGGCGCCGCCGGGATCGCGGCGATGACGCTCTCGCGGCCGTCGTCGCGCTGGTACGCGCTCCTGCTCGCGGCAGCGG
>DASUQG010000298.1:0-5970 GCA_036280695.1 Thermoleophilaceae bacterium | reverse complement strand
CTCGCTGTTCTCGCGCCTGTCCGTGAGCCTCTGGGACGGCTGCTTCAAGCTCGTGCAGGGCGAGCTCGCGGTGGCGGAGGAGTCGCTGCGCAGCAACCTCGCCATGGTCGGCGTCTACGGCATCAACGTCCCTCAGGCGGCCTCCTACACCAACGGCTTCCTGGGCGGGGTCCGGCTCGAGGTCGGCGACGTGGAGGGCGCACGTCAGGTGATGGAGGGCGTCGTGATCAACGACGGCGACACGGCCGACGGCACCAACTTCGCGCGCCGCACGCTGATCGGCATCCACCTCGCCGAGGGGAACGGCGAGGCGGCCCTCGGGGCGGCAGAGGACCTGGAGCGGCATTCCGCACGCACGAAGAACCCGCGCTGGGTGCCCTGGCGTTCGCTGAAGGCGCAGGCGCTCGCGCTGGCCGGAAGGCGCGAGGAGGCGATCGCGCTGGCCGAGGAGGAGGTGGCGCTGGCTCGGCGCTGGGGCGCTCCCAGCGGCCTCGGCCACTCCCTGCGCGTGCTCGGTGAGCTGCGCGGGCCGGAGGGCCTCGAGCAGCTCGAGGAGGCCGCCGTCCTGCTCGAACGCAGCAATCAGCGCATCGAGCGCGCGCGCGCCTTCGCCGCCCTCGGCGCCGAGATCAGGCGGGCACGGCGCCCGACGGAGGCGCGGGAGCCCCTGCGGCGCGCGCTCGAGCTGGCCGAGCAGTCGGGCGCCCACGGGCTCGCGGAACACGTGCGCTCAGAGCTGTATGCAACCGGCGCAAGGCCGCGCACCACCGCCCTCGAGGGGGTCGAGGCGCTCACCGAGCGCGAGCTGCGCGTGGCCACGCTCGCGGCCGAGGGCCAGACCAACCGCGACATCGCGCAGATCCTCTACGTGACACCGAAAACGGTCGAGGTCCACCTCTCCAACTCGTACCGCAAGCTGGGCATCGCCTCGCGCCGCGAGCTGCCCGCCGCGCTCGGCTCGTAGGGGTCGACCCCCAAAAGTTAGGGGGTAGGTGTAGGGGTCGCCTCGATGCTGGATCGCCCGCCAGCGTCGATTCTTGCCGGGATGCAGCGCCAGAACCTGAAGCTGAGCCTTGACCTGGAGCTCCTCGATGGCGAGCTCCACGGCCGCTGCCAGGACGGAAACGGCGGCGATCGCCGCTTCTCCGGCTGGCTCGGCCTGATCGGGGCCCTCGATTCCTTTGTCTCCAACCCAGGGAGTAACTCAGTGCTTATTTCGCAGAGCAGCCGCTTCGCCGACCTCCAGTCGCGCATCGACGGACGGGTCATCACGGCGGGCGACGACGCGTGGGACAGCTCACGCCAGACCTTCAACCTGACCCACGACCAGCAGCCTGCAGCGCTCGTCCGCGTAGCCACCGCGCAGGACGTAGCCGAGTCCGTCCGCTACGCCGCGGAGCACGGCCTGCGCCTCGCGCCGCAGTCCACGGGCCACAACGCCGGTCCGATCGAGGGTCTTGAGGACGCGCTGCTCGTGCGCACGGACGACCTCCAGGAGGTCAGCATCGACGTCGGGGCGCGCCGCGCCCGCGTGGGCTCGGGGGTTCGCTGGGCAGCAGTGTGCGACCCCGCCTCCGAGGCCGGCCTTGCCCCGCTCTCCGGCTCCTCGCGGGACGTGGGCGTGACCGGCTACTCGCTCGGCGGCGGCATGGGCTGGCTCGGCCGCAAGCACGGCCTCCAGGCCAACGCACTCACGGCCGTCGAGCTGGTGACCGCCGACGGCGAGCTACGCCGCATCGACCACGACAACGAGACCGACCTGTTCTGGGCGGTGCGCGGCGGCGGCGGCAACTACGGCGTGGTGACTGCGCTCGAGTTCGAGCTGTTCCCGGTGCCCGAGCTGTACGCGGGTGCGCTGTTCTTCCCGTACGAGCGCGCCTCCGAGGTCATGCACGCCTGGCACGAGTTCGTGTCGGCGGACCTGCCGGACGAGATCACGACGGTCGGCCGGGTCGTGCAGGTCCCGCCGCTCCCGGAGATCCCGGAGATCCTGCGCGGCAAGTCGTTCACGATCCTCCAGGCCGCCTACCTCGGCAACGAGGCCGACGGCGCGGAGCTGATCCGCCCGCTCGTCGAGCTGGGCCCCGAGATGGACACCTTCGCGATGGCCCCGCCGAACTCCCTCGGCTATCTCGCGATGGACCCCGACGCGCCGCTCCCCTACGTGGGCTCGTCGCGCATGATCAGCGACGTCAGCGCCGCCGGGATCGACGCGTTCCTCGAGACCGCAGGCCCCGGCTCGGGCTCGCAGCTCGCAAGCGTCGAGCTGCGCTCGCTCGGCGGCGCGCTCGGCCGCAAGGCCCCCGGGCAGGGCGCCCGCGCGACGCTCGACGGCGACTACCTGATGTTCGCGGTGGGCGGCGTGTTCTCGCCGGAGCAGTACGGCGAGGTGCTCGGCCAGGCCGAAGCGGTGGCCGAGGCGCTCAGGCCGTGGGAGTCCAGCGAGCGCTACCTCAACTTCGAGGAAGGCAACGTGGACACGCGACTGTTCTTCGACGAGGACACCTGGCGCCTCCTGCGGGCGCTGCGCACGGAGTGGGACCCGAACGGGCTCTTCCTCGCGAACCACGAGATCAAGTCGTAGCGATGAGGCGGCTCCTCCCCTGCAGCCACTCGCTCTCGGTCGCCGCGGCGCTCGCGCCCGCGGCGACCAGAGGCAGGCCCTAACCGGCGCGCGCCCGGCGGGCGTTCGGTACAAACCCCGCCATGGGGTACGTGCTGAGCGCCTTCCGGGCGGCAGTCGTTGTCGCCGCCATCCTGCTCGTGGCCGCCGCGCCGGCGTCCGCCGCTCCCACCGACTACGTGGTGATGCCGGACGGAGCGCAGATCGCGATCAACGTGAAGGTCCCGCTTCAGTGCACGGAGATGACTCCGTGCCCCACCTTCTTCGAGATGTCGGGCTATGAGTCCGGCTCCGACGAGGGCAAGACGCCGGCGGGCCATCTCGCTGACGAGACCGGCCTGCCGCTGCCGGCGCAGACCGGCACGCGCGAGGCTCACGCGTCACACGTCGACGACCGCTACGTGACCGTGCTCGCGAACGTTCGCGGCTCGGGCTGCTCGTCCGGCGAGTTCGACGTGTTCTCCTGGCGCTCGGCCCTAGACGGCAAGCACGTGATCGACGAGTGGATCGCGAAGCAGCCGTGGTCGAACGGCGACGTCGTGGTCTTCGGCCATTCGTACAGCGGCCTCACGGGGATGATGGTCGCCTCGACGCGGCCGGATCACCTGCGCGCGGTGAGCGCCTCCGGGCTGTTCGGCGACCTCTACCGCGACATCGTCTACCCCGGCGGCGTGTCCAACTACGGCTTCCCGTTGCTCTGGACCGGCGCCGTGCGGCCCGTCTACGACATCGGCGGCGGCACCGCGGGCGGCCTCTACCCGGTGGAGGACACGAGCCAGCAGTGCGCCGAGAACCAGGCGGAGCGCTCGCGCACGGTTACCGACGAGCCGCTCGTGCACGGCCTCGACGACCGCGACGGCGAGTGGTACCGCTCGCGCTCGCTGGTGAACATGGTCGACCGGATCAACGTGCCGGTGCACGTGACCACGGCCTACCAGGACGAGCAGACCGGCGGGCGCGGCCCCACCAACGTCTTCGACCACCTCTCCGACGCGATCTCGAAGCGCATCGTGATGGTGAACGGCCAGCACGGCACGCAGACCGAGGACACGATCTTCAAGGACCGCATCGCCTGGATGGACTACTGGATGCGGGGCACCGACAGCGCGGACCTCGGCATCCGGACGGGCACCGTGGCGCTCGCGGACGTGTTCGGCCCGCGCTCCACACCCACCGAGAGCTCGCGGGTGATCCTCGGCTACCAGGGCGACGGCAAGGCGGTCGGCGAGATCGCGTCGAACGGCTTCCCGCTCTCACAGACGCAATTCACGGACGTGTTTGCCACGGCGGGCGGCGGCGGTCTCACCTTCGACCAGGCGGCTGTCCAGCCCGGCAGCGCGGACTGGGTGAACGGCACCAAGCGGCAGGCCTACTCGTTCCAGGCCGGCAGCGAGAACGGCTCCGAGCTGTCCACGCCGAGCGGTCCCGACGAGGTCGACCTGTCCGTCCCGTTCGACCAGCCGACGGCGATCGCCGGTCCGATCACGGCCAACCTGTTCGTCTCCTCCACGGCTCCCGACACGGAGCTGTTCGTGCAGCTGATCGACCGCGCGCCCGACGGAACCCTTCTGTACCTCAACCGCGGCCTGCTGCGCGGCAGCCATCGCCAGGTGGACCCGGCGATGTCAGATTTCACGAGTGACGGCCGCATCTACCGCCCCTTCCGCCCGCACGAGGAGCGGGCGCTCGTGGAGCCCGGCGAGACGGTCGAGTACCTGCTCGACATCTGGCCCGTGGGCCACGTGTTCCTGCCCGGACACGAGCTACTCGTGAAGCTGCACGCGCCGCCCTTCGACGACAACGACTACATGTACGTCACGAAGACGGCCCCGAGCCTGAACACGCTCCACTTCGGTCCCGACACGCCGTCGCGGCTGATGCTGCCGATCGTCCCGATGGACGCGGTGACCGGCTTCGAGGCGCCCACGGGCCCGTGCCCGTACGCCTCGATGCGCTGCATCCCGGGCGGCTAGGAGCGGTTGCGGAAGTCGAGCGGCGCCTCGCCTCGCTGGCGCTTGAAGGCCTTGCTGAACGCGAACTGGTCGGTGAAGCCGAGCCGCGCGGCGATCTCCTTCACGGACAGGTCGCTGAAGCGCAGCAGGCGCGCGGCCTCGAGCAGCACGCGGTCGAGGATCAGCTGCTTCGTCGTGCGGCCGGAAAGTCGCGTCAGCGTCCGCGACAGCGTGCCGGTGGTGACCCCGAGCTCGGACGCGTAGTGCCCGGCCTCGTGGTTCTCGGCGAAATCGCGCTCCAGCGTCTCGAGGAACCGTTGCTGAAGCTGGACATCTGCCCTGGTGGCGCCGCCGCCCTCGAGCTGGGCCTCGCGCCAGCGCTGGGCCCATAGGAGCGCGGCCGAGAGCAGGTGCCGGCGCAGCTCCGCCGATTCCGGGCGCGCGGGCTGCTCGACCTCCTCGCGCAGGAGCTCGAGCAGGGCGTCGAAGCGAGGCGCGTCGTCCTCAGGCACGTGGAGCGCGGTGCACGCCCCGCCCGCGAACAGCCAGCGCCGCGAGCCCGTGAGCCAATCGTCGTCGAAGCGGACAACGACCCCGCGTACCCGGTCCGCGCGCTCGAACTGGTGCACCTGTCCCTTCGCGATCAGCGTCAGCGTGCGCGGCCCGAACTCCACCGGCTCGCCGTCGATCAGGTGTCGGCCCGAGCCGTCGCGCACCCAGATCAGCTCGTGGTAGGCGTGGCGGTGCGGCTCGCGAACGTCGGCTCCTTCGATGCTCTCGAGCGAGAGCGAGCGCACCTGGAGCGCGTCCGCCTCCGCGGGCAGATCGTCGACCGTGGGCTCAGCCATGTCCGACATTGTCGAGAATCCGCGCATGAACCTCGACGGCTTCCCGCGCGAACCGCTTCTGTTCGGCCCTTCCCCGGTGCATCCGCTCGACCGTCTGACGGCGCATTTGGGCGGGGCGCGCATGTGGGCGAAGCGCGACGATTGCAACAGCGGCCTCGCCTACGGAGGCAACAAGACGCGCAAGCTCGAGTACCTCGTGGCGGACGCGCTTGCGAAGGGCTGCGACACGCTGGTCTCGATCGGCGGCGTTCAGTCGAACCACACGCGCCAGGTTGCGGCGGTCGCGGCGCGCATGGGACTCGGCTGCGTGCTCGTGCAGGAGAGCTGGGTGGACTGGCCGGACGTGGTCTACGACCGCGTCGGCAACATTCAGCTCTCGCGCATCATGGGCGCCGACGTGAGGCTCGTGGAGGCCGGCTTCGGGATCGGCTTCAAGGAGAGCTGGGAGCAGGCGCTTGCCGATGTGAAGGCGGCGGGCGGCACGCCCTACGCCATCCCGGCAGGAGCCTCCGACCACGAGCTCGGCGGGCTCGGCTTCGCGCGCTGG
>DASUQG010000297.1:0-6688 GCA_036280695.1 Thermoleophilaceae bacterium | reverse complement strand
CTCAACGAGCGCGTCGCGAGCCCGAACGAGATCTCTGAGCTGATCGACGAGCGGCTCCCGAACGTGAGCTACCACGTCCGTGCGCTTCAGGACCTCGGCTGCATCGAGCTGGTCAGCACGGCTCAGCGGCGTGGTGCAATCGAGCACTACTACCGGGCGATCATCCGACCGTTCTTCACTGATCGGGACTGGAAGAAGCTGCCGCAGTCCGGGCGCCAGGCGGTGACCGACGTCGCGCTTCAGATGGTCTGGGAGGACGTCTCGGACGCGATCAAGGCCGGAACGTTCGAAGCGCACGCCGACCGCCACCTTTCCCGAAGCGTCCTCGAGCTCGATGAGACCGGTTGGAAGGAGATCACCGACCTCCTGAACCGCGCCCTCGACGAGACCGAGGAGATCCAGGCGCGGAGCGCTGAGCGGATCAAGGGATCGGATCGCACGTCCATGCGGACCCGCGTGGTCATGATGCACTTCGAGTCCCCGGCATCGGACTCGGCGCGACCCGCGCGTGAGCCGAAGGGGAAGAAGCGCGACGGTTCCAGCCGGTCCCCTCATGCTCAGGAGTCTTAGAGCAAAACGCATCGCTGACTGGTACAACTCATGAATCTTTCCCAGTGAGGGACCTCGTGCGAGGCCAGGACGGCGAGTGCGCGTCCTGGCCGCGGACGGCCAGCCCCTCTACCGGGACGCACTGACCCGCGCGATCCGCGAGCGCCCGGAGCTCGAGCTCGTCGGGCAGGCGGCCAACGGCAGGGAGGCGCTGAAGGCGATCGGCGCGCAGCATCCCGACGTGGCCGTGCTCGACAGGAGGCTCACCGGGCTGTCCGGCGATCAGGTCCTGAATGCGGTGGCGCGCGACGGCCTGGGCACGCGCGTGGTGTTGATGGACGCCCAGGCTGAGCCCTGCGAGGTGTACGCCGCGCTCGCCGAGGGTGCGGCCGGGTACCTGACCAAGGAGGCGAGCGCACGCGAGCTGTGCGACGCGATCACCGCAGTCGCCCGCGGCCGGACGGTGCTGTCACCCGAGCTCCAGGCCGGGATCGCCGGGGAGATCAGGCTGCGCGCCCCTCGCGACCGGCCCGTGATGAGCGCTCGCGAGCGCGAGACCCTTGCTTTGATCGCCGAGGGCCTCAGCGCGCCGCAGATCGGCCGGGCGCTGCATCTGAGCACGGCGACGGTGAAGACGCACCTGCACCACGTCTACGAGAAGCTCGGCGTCTCGGAACGGGCGGCGGCGGTGGCGGAGGCCATGCGCAGGGGTCTGCTGGAATGAGCGGATGGCCGAGCTCGACCGTCGCCAGTTCCTCGTAGGCGCAGCGGGCGGCGCGGTCCTCCTGCGGCTCCCGCCGGAGCCCGCGGCCCTCTCGGGGCGGGCGCTGAGGGAGCTCAGGTCGGCGGTGAGGGGCCGCGTGCTCGTGCCACGCGACAGCACGCGCATCGTCTACAACCGCCGCTTCGAGGGCACACGGCCGGACGCGCTGGTGCTCGCGGAGAGCACCGCGGACGTGGCCGCGGTGGTGCGCTGGGCCGACCGCTTCGACGTCAGGGTCGTGGCGCGCTCCGGCGGGCACAGCTATGCCGGCTACTCCACGACCTCGGACGGCGTGGTGGTCGACCTGTCTCGCCTCCGGGGGGTCAGGGTCTCGAATGGCCGGGCGAGGATCGGCGCGGGCGCCCAGCTGATCGACATCCAGCGCGCCCTCACCCGGCGCGGGCTGTCCGTGCCGTCGGGCTCGTGCCCGTCCGTGGGCATTGCCGGGCTGACCCTCGGTGGCGGGCACGGCCTGGCCGGGCGGCGCTTCGGGCTCACGAGCGACAGACTCGTCGCCGCGCGCGTGGTCACAGCGGACGGCCGCGTCCGGCAAGTGGATGCAAACACGGGCGAGGACCTCTACTGGGCGTGCCGAGGAGGGGGCGGCGGCAACTTCGGCATCGTGACCTCGCTGACCCTGAAGGCCCACCGCGCGCCGCGTGTGGCCTGGTTCAGCGTGTCCTGGCCGTGGTCGCAGGCGGAGGAGGCGCTGGCCGCGTGGCAGCGCTTCGCGCCCGAGGCGCCGCCCGCGCTCACCTCGATCTTCTCGCTCGGCACCACCGGCGGCTCCGGATCGCCGCGCGTGGCAGCCCTCGGGCAGTACTTCGGCGACGTGGGCGCGCTGCGCAGGCTCGTCAGGCCACTCACCCGGGTAGCCGGCGCAAGCCTCAGCAGCGGCAGCTCGAGCTACTTCTCGCTGGTCCTACGCTGGGCGGGCTGTCTCGGCTCCGGCTTCGCCGCATGCCACAGGTCCACGCGCTCGAGCTTCTTCGCCAAGTCCGACTACTTCGACAAGCGGCTCGGGCCGAGGGGCCGGGCGATCATGATCGACTGGATCGAGCGGCGGCAGCGCAACCCGTCGCTCGGCTCAGGCGCCCTGCTGCTCGACGCCTACGGCGGCGCGCTCAACCGGCCGGCCGCCGACGCCACGGCATTCGTGCACCGCGACATGCTGTTCTCGCTCCAGTACCTGGCTTACTTCAATGGCGGCGCGGCCGGGCGTGCCAGCAGGCGCTGGGCAGGCGGCGTGTGGCGCGCCCTGCGGCCGCACGTCTCCGGCGAGGCGTACCAGAACTACATCGACCCGCAGCTCGACGGGTGGCAGCGCGCCTACTACGGCTCGAACCTCGAGCGCCTGCGCGAGATCAAGAAGCAGGTGGACCCGGACTTCCGCTTCCGCTTCCGGCAGGCGATACCGCCGGCGCGCTGATGGACCGCGACTCGCTGCGGGGGCTGCGCGCGCAGCCCGGCTACCTCAAGTTCCTGTCGGCCGCGACGCTCGCGCGGGTCTCCGACGAGATGTTCTCGGTGGGCGTGGTGCTGCTCGTGCTCGAGCGGACCGACAGCGCGGGGCTCGCCGGCGCCGCCGTGGCCGCGATCACGCTGCCGAGCCTGATCAGCGGGCCGCTGCTCGGCGCGTGGCTCGACCTCACTGGCCGCCGCCGGACGCTGATGGTGATCGACCAGCTTGTGATCGCGTGCGTGCTCGTGGCCCTCGTCGTGCTGGTGGGTCACGCGCCGGCGTGGGTGATCCCGCTCGTGGTGCTTCCGGCCGGCATCACCTACCCGCTCTCGTTCGGCGGCTTCACGAGCATGATCCCGGCGCTCGTGCCGGGCGAGCTGCTGCCGCCGGCCAACGCGGTCGAGACCACCAGCTTCAACGCGGCGCTTGTGGTCGGCCCGGCCCTCGCCGGCACACTGTCCGCCGTCGTGGGCCCGGAGGCGCCGCTGATCGTGGAGGCGGGCCTCGCGCTGGCCGCCCTGGCGCTGATCGTGCGCATCCCCGGCCTCGACTCGCCGCCCGAGCGGGCCGACGAGCGCACGCTATGGAGCGTCGCGGGCGACGGCCTGCGCCAGATCCTGCTGGTGCCGCAGCTGCGTGGCGTGACCGCCGCGGCCGCGATCGGGCTGGGCGGCCTCGGGCTGCTCACGGTGGCCTTCCCGCTCTTCGCGGTGGATCACCTCGGCGTGGAGAGGAGCGCCGCGGGATACATGTGGGCCGCGTTCGCGGTCGGCTCCACGCTCGGCGCGCTGAGCCTGGTCCGCATCCAGCGCCGCTTCCCGCCGGAGCGAATCGTGCTCACCGGGTACGCCGTCTTCGGGCTGCTGATGCTGAGCTGGCCGCTCGCGGGCTCGCTGCCCGTGTTCCTGGCGCTCGTATCGCTGGCAGCGCTCGTGGACGGCCCCGCGCTGGCGGCCCAGTTCGCCACCCGCCAACGCTACGTGCCGCCGTCCCTCTACGGGCAGGTGTTCACCACGGCGGTCGGGCTGAAGGTGGGCTCGTTCGCGCTCGGAGCCGCGCTGGCGGGGGCGGTCGTCACCGGACTCGGCTCGGCCGAGGCGCTGGTGGTGGCGGCCTCGCTCCAGATGGCCGCCGCCGCAGTGGGCGTGACGCTCATGCGTCTTCCGGGTCGTCCGGCCCGAGATGCAGCTGCTCGCCGGAGCGCGGCTCGTAGGGCTTGAACTCCGGCGGCGGGAGCGGCTCGGTCGTGGCCTCGGCGGCCGCGCCCGGGCGGCGCGGCGGTCGCCGCCTGCGGATGGGCGGGGTCTCGAGCTCGGGCGGCAGGTCGTCGGCCGGGCGCTTGGCGCGCTCACGCGCTCCCGCGAGGAATAGGATCGCGGCGCAGGCCAGGGCCAGCAGGTTCTGGCCGAGCGAGCGGTCGAACAGCCGGGCCACGATCAGCGCGCCGGCCCAGATGCCGGCGGCGGCGATGGCGGTGCCGTCGCCGAACGGCAGGTGAAAGCGCTTGCCCTCGGCGCGCGCGAGCAGCAGCCCCAGCACGCCGCCCGCGAGCAGCAGCTCCCCGGCCTCCACGAACGAGAACGGCCCGAAGGTGCTCACGATCAGCCCGATCGCGGCCGCGGCCGCCACGCGCTGCTCGAAGTTGAGCAGCCGCGCGGCCCGAAGGGCGCGCCGCGCCAGCTCAGCCATCCTCGAGCGGCCGGCGCCCGCCGAAGCCGGCGTCGGGCTCGTGCCAGAAGCCGATCGCATCCTCGCCCTCCTGCCAGCAGAGGTAGACCTCCTCGCCGTCGCGCAGCGACGGGAAGTCCAGCAGCCCGCGGTCGAGGTCGCGCAGCACCACCTCGAGCTCGCGCAGCTCGATCACGGAGTCGCGCAGCTCCAGGAACCCCTCGGACACCGTGCGGCCGTGCGTGCCGCCGCCGTTGGTCGGCCCGGCCTCCGAGAGCGCCTCGCGCGCCTCGCGGTCACCGAGCCGGTTGCGGGCCGCGCGCATCCGCTCCACCAGGGCGGCCACCCTCGGAAGCAGCTCCGACGCCTCCTCGAGCGTGTAATGCCGCGTGTGGATCACACCGCCGCGCGGGCGCCCTCGCGGATGCGGCGCTCGAGCAGCTCCGCGTCGGCGTCGGAGACGGTCCGAAGCTGGCCCTGGAAGGCGAGCTGCCAGTGCTCCGCGGGCCACTTGGCGATGTGCTCCAGCTCCCCGACGAACTGGACCGCCGGCACGAAGTCGTCCTCGTCGAGAACGATCTCCGGCTCGGTCTCGAAGCGCCACGGATACGGGTCCACCTTGCCGGGCTTCCCGGGCCAGATCTTCTCGCGGTCCTCGTACATCGCGCCCGTCACCCGCACGATCCCGCCGAACGCCTGCACGCCCGTCACGTAGAACACGATCCGGTCGCCGGGAGCGATCTGCTCTGCCATTCCGCGCCGGCCCTCCTTGGCGCCGATCACGCGAAACCCGTGCTCGCGCGTGGCGCGGAAGTTGTCGAGCGATCCGGTCAGCACCCAGGTCTTCGCCACGCTCCAAGCCTACTTTGTACGCTGTCCGGCACTCATGGCCGATGACGAGCTGCACCTGATCGGGCCGGACGAGATTGCGTACCGGCTCGACCTCACGCCCGCCCAACTGAAGATCACCTTCACGGCGCTGAAGTCGTTCCTGGACGACTTCGGCCACGACGAGCGCGACGTGCACGACATCGTTCGCGAGGTCCTCGCAAAGCTGCCGGAAGAGCACGCGATCCGCTCGATCGATATCGGCAAGGGCCGGTAGCCCGTAGTGCCACCGGACGTATCCCGTCGCGAGCTGCTTCGCGCCGGCGGAGCGGGGGCAGCGGGCCTCGCGCTGCTCGGAGCGCCGGGCGCGGGCGCGCAGGCGCGCCCGCCCATGAACGTGGTGGTCGTCGTGATGGACAGCCTCCGCGCAGACCACATCTACGGCAGCCGCGCCCGCACCGCGAGCTGGGACAAGGTCGGCCGTCAGGGCGTGCGCTTCCTCAACGCCTATCCCGAGGGGATGCCCACGATTCCCGCACGGCGGGCGATCATGTCCGGGAAGCGCACGTTCCCGTTCCGCGGCTGGCGCCCGCGCTGGAGGGACCTCCCGGCGCAGCCCGGCTGGGAGCCCGTGGGAAGCGACGGCGAGATGTGGACTGCCACGCTTCGCGAAGCGGGCTGGACGACCGGCTACGTGACCGACAACCCGCACCTCCTGCTCCCGGTCCACAGACGCTTCCGGGCCAAGTTCGACCGCGTGGAGCTGGTGGCGGGCCAGGTGCCGGTGCGGCGCCGGCCACCGCACCTGCCGTCGCGGCGAGAGATAGACGACTACCTGCCCAAGGCGCTTCGAGGCACCATCGCGGAGCGCCGCATGGCGAACTACCTGGCCCTGAACCCACGCAATCGGCGCGAGCGGGACTACAACGCGGCGAAGGTCTTCCGCGAGGCGATGGGCTGGATCGAGTGGGCCGGCGGGCGCCAGCAGCCGTTTGCGCTCGTGGTCGACTCGTTCGACGCGCACGAGCCCTGGGACGCGCCGCGGCGCCTCGTCGACATGTACGGCCCGGCGCGCATCGGCGGCGGCCTGGAGCCGATCCAGCCGTTCGAGACGCCGGCGGCTCGCACGCGCGACATCCACCTGTCGCGGCGGCTGCTGCGCCGGATGCAGCAGCTCTACGCCGCCGAGGTCACGCTCGTGGACGTTTGGCTGGGGCGCTTCCTCGACCGGCTCGAGAACCTCGGGCTGGCCGGTAACACCCTGGTCGTCCTGGTGAGCGACCACGGCGTGCTGCTGGGCGAGCACGGCTGGGTGGGCAAGCGCTACTCCGAGATGCACCAGGAGCTGACCCACGTGCCGATGGTCATGCGCCACCCGGCCGGGAAGGCGAAGGGCAGGACCAGCAGCTACTACGCCT
>DASUQG010000296.1:0-10180 GCA_036280695.1 Thermoleophilaceae bacterium | reverse complement strand
GTGACGAAGCGCTTCCTGGCGATCTTCCACCCGGAGGCCGTGTTCGAGCGGACTCGAGTTGAGACCACGGTTCGGGAGAACGTCTTCCGCACGAGTGGCCGGCGGCTGATCGAGGCCGGTTGGCGAAGCGTCTACGGCGAGCTTTCAGAGGCTGACCGCAGCGACGACGACTCGGGCGGGGATCAGCTGCTGCCTCGTTTGGAGCAGGGCGAGGGCGTTCAGACGCGCGAGGTCGAGCTGATGCGCAAGGAGACGCAACCGCCGCGGCGCTTCTCCGATGCCTCGCTGCTGGGCGCCATGGAGACCGCCGGCAAGGAGGTCGAGGACGCCGAGCTGCGCGAGGCCATGAAGGACTCCGGCATCGGCACACCGGCCACGCGGGCGTCGATCATCGAGCGGCTCGTCGACGTGGGCTACATCGAGCGCGACGGCCGCGCCCTGGTGGCCACCGAGAAGGGCATCCAGGTGATCCGCCTGCTCGGCGAGCACAAGCTCACCTCGCCGGAGCTCACCGGCAGCTGGGAGCGCCGCCTGCGGCTGATCGAGCACGCCGAGGACACGCGCCCGGCGTTCATGGAGGACATCAAGAAGTTCACCACCGAGACGGTTCAGGAGCTCGACAAGCTGAAGGGCGTCCAGATCGAGCGCGCCAAGCTCGGCCCGTGCCCGATCTGCGGCCGCGAGATCACCGAGAACCGCAAGGGCTACTCGTGCTGGTCGCGCGAGGATCCCGGCTGCGGGTTCGTGATCTGGAAGAAGAAGGCGGGCAAGAGCCTGCCGGTGTCGGTGGCGAAGGAGCTGATCGAGTCCTTGAGGGTCTCCCGTGAGAGCGGCGAAGATCCCGGCGTCGGGCGCACTGAAAAGGCTGTGACGGGTTTCCGGTCGCGTGCCGGCCGCACGTTCCGCGCCAAGCTGCGGCTGGAGCAGACCGACGAGGGCAAGTGGCGCGTGGAGTTCGACGAGGAGTGGGCGAAGGAGCCCCCCAAGGGCGAGTCCGAGGAGGAGCGCGCCGAGCGCGAGGCGGCGGAGCGCGCCGGCGAGGGCCGCTCTGACGAGCCCGACCCGGCGGACGCCGAGCCCGAGCGGGCAGCGCCGGCGGCTTAAACGGGAGCGCTGAACCCGGCCCGCGCCCGGCCCGCGCCCGCCCGCGATCCCGCCACCCGGGTTGGGCGCTTTTCCTTTCCATCTCGCAATGGAAAGCGCCCAACCCCTTGACGGACGAGAGTTACTCACGGTAACCTACCGACGGTAAGTGGAGGCTGCCGGTCGCATAGAGGACTTTCGTCACGGTCGTGTGCCGCGCGCGGTGCGCGAGCGCCAGCTCGTCGAGCTCGGTGAGGAGCTGTTCGCCGAGCGCGGGTTCGCGCGGGTGTCGATGGACGAGCTCGCGCGTAGGGCGGGCGTTACGAAACCGGTTATCTATGAGCTCTTCGAATCCAAGGAGGGCCTCTTCAGAGCTTGTCTTGAGGGCCTCGCGCTGCGGCTTGCGGAGCAGATCGCGGACGCCGCCCGGGCCGAGGAGAGCCCCGAGGCGCGGCTGCGCGCCGGCGGGCTCGCGTTCCTGCGCTTCGCCTCCGACAACCGCATGGCCTACGAGCTCCTCTACGAGGGCCGTTTCTCGGACGCGGTGGTGAGCGTCCGCCGGCGCCAGGCGGCGCTGATCCTCGAGTTGATGAGAGAGCTGGCGCCCGCAGGCGTGGACCCGCGCGAGCTCGAGCTGGCGGCGCACGCCGTCAACTCGGCCTACGAGGGTGTCGCCCACTGGATGTGGGACCACCCCGACGTTCCCCTCGAGCAGCTCGCGGACTGGACCGTCGAGCTGCTCCTGCCAGGACTACGGAGGTTCACGTGACGCAGCATCATCGGATCGCGATCGTCGGCACCGGCTTCTCGGGGCTCGGCATGGCCATCAGGCTGAAGCAGGAGGGCGAGCACGACTTCGTGCTGCTCGAGCGCGCCGGCGACATCGGCGGCACCTGGCGCGACAACACCTACCCCGGCTGCCGCTGCGACGTGCCGTCGCACCTGTACTCGTTCTCGTTCGCGCCGAACCCGAACTGGTCGAGCACATTCTCGCCGCAGGAGGAGATCCTCGACTACCTGCGGGAGACGGCGAGCCGCTACGGCGTTCTCCCGCACGTGCGCTTCGAGACGGAGCTCGAGTCGGCCGAGTGGGACGACGACGAGCAGCTCTGGCGGATCGAGACCTCAAACGAAGCAATGACGGCAGACGTTCTGATCGCAGCCCAGGGCCCGCTCAGTGACCCGTCGTTGCCCGCTGTTCCGGGCATCGACAGCTTCGAGGGAACGTCGTTCCACTCGGCCCAGTGGGACCACGACCACAGGCTCGACGGCGAGCGCGTGGCCGTGATCGGCACGGGAGCCTCCGCGATCCAGTTCGTGCCGGAGATCCAGCCGAAGGTCGCCAAGCTGCATATCTTCCAGCGGACGCCGCCGTGGGTGATCCCGCACCGCAACCGCCCGCTGAAGGGCTGGGAGCGCGCGCTATACCGGCTCTTCCCGCCGGCGCAGCTGGCGATGAGGGCCGGGATCTACTGGGCGCGCGAGCTGTTCGTGCTCCAGTTCCGCCACCGGGCGGTGAGGAAGCTCTTGGAGCGCATTCCGATGAAGCACCTCCGCGACCAGATCGAGGACCCGGAGCTCCGTAGGAAGCTCACGCCCGACTACCGCATGGGTTGCAAGCGCATCCTGCCGACCGACGAGTGGTATCCCGCCCTCGCGAAGCCCAACGTCGAGGTGGTCACCGGCGGCGTCAGGGAGATCCGGCCGCATTCGGTCGTCGCCGAGGATGGCAGCGAGCGCGAGGTCGACACGATCATCTACGGCACCGGCTTCCACGTGACCGACGTGCCGATCGCGAACCGGGTCAGCGGGCGCGACGGCCGCACGCTCGCCGAGGTCTGGGGCGGCAGCATGCAGGCCTACAAGGGCACGACGGTGGCCGGCTACCCGAACCTGTTCTTCCTCGTCGGACCGAACACGGGCCTGGGCCACACCTCGATCGTGTTCATGATCGAGTCGCAAATCAACTACGTGCTGGACGCCCTGCGCACGCTGCGCCGCAACGGTGCGGCGACCGTGGAGGTCCGGCCCGAGGCGCAGGCGGCGTACAACGCCGAGCTGGACCGTATGACCGAGGGCACGGTCTGGGTGTCGGGCGGCTGCCAGAGCTACTACATCGACCGCAACGGCCACAACTCCGCGCTGTGGCCGACATACACCTGGCCCTTCCGCCACCGCACCCGTGAGTTCGACGAGGGGGCGTACGCGCTCCGCGCGCGGGTATCTGCGAACGGTGCCCGGCACGATCGCGCTGCAGCGGCGCACGCTTGAGGAACAGGGGCACCGGCCGTGGCCGCTGCCCGACGGACCCTGGTTGCAGGGCCAGACCTGGTGCGACCTGCTCTTCGCGCACTGGCGGGTGCCGGCCCACGAGCTGCGGCGGCTCATGCCTCCTGCCCTGCCGCTCCACCTCTACGAGGACGGAAGCGCCTGGCTCGGCGTCACGCCGTTCGTCGTGACCGGCGTGCGACTGCGCGGCACGCCGCCGCTGCCCTGGGTGTCCCACTTCCCCGAGCTCAACGTGCGCACGTACGTCGAGCTCGACGGCAAGCCCGGCGTCTACTTCTTCAGCCTCGACGCCGCGCGCCGCGCCGCGGTGATCGCAGCGAGGCGGCTGTACCGCCTGCCGTACTTCCACGCGCGCATGCGGGCCGAGCGGGTCGGCTCGCGCCTCGACTACGAGAGCGAGCGGATCGACTCGTCGGGACCCGCGGCGCGCTTCCGTGGCTCCTACGGCCCGCTCGACGGGCGGAGCGACGACCAGCTCGCGCGCTGGCTCGCCGAGCGCTACTGCGCGTACGTCGTCGACGAGCAGGGCCGACCACTGCGAGTGGACATCCACCACCCACCGTGGCCGCTCCAGCCCGCCGAGGGCGATCTGGAGGCGCAGGGGATGGCCGACCAGATCGGCGTCCGCCTCGAGGGCGAGCCGCTACTTCACTTCAGCGCGCGGCAGGACACGCTGATCTGGCCGCTGAAGCCCGCCTAGTTGAGCTTCGGCTGGCGCCGCCGGAACGGCTCCCGTCACTGCCGTAGTTCGTCCACCGACCGGAGCACGTTCTCGAGCCGCGGCGGCCCCGAGTCCTCCAGGATGAGCACCGTCCCGGGCCAGTACGGGCTCTCGCTGCCGGCCGTTACGAAGGCGCCCTCGTAGAGCCAGCTGCCCGTGTTCCAGAGCCGGGTGCCGGAGAGGGTGGTCCACTCCGCCTGCTCGTCCCCGGGCAGCGGGCCGGGGCGGTGGGTGTGGCCGAAGATCACGTGCTCGGCGCCCGGTGCAAGCACCTCCGCCACACGCGCCATGGCCAGCAGGCCGGCCCGGCGCAGCTCCTCGCCGGTGAGCGTGGCGCGGAAGGGGCCGAGGCCCAGGCCGTTGAGCGCGGCCACCGCTCCCGGGATCGTGACTCGGCCGAGCAGGAAGCGGGCCAGCGCGGGGCGCCCGTTGCCGCTGGCGCGCTTCCAGACCTGGCGCGAGATGCCGCTGCCCCGCGACAGCGACGCCGGCGAGGCGCCCTGCGCCAGCCCCGCGTAGAAGGCGTACAGCGGACCGAGGATCGCCTCGTAGTCCGCGGCCGACCGCGACGACTTGCCGCGGCCGGTCAGACGTGCCATCGCCGACGCCGCGAGCGATTCGGGCCGCGGGACCGTGAGGTGGAGGTCGAGGTAGTGGCCGTGCGTCGCGTAGACCCCCTCGCGCAGGTGCAGCCCGGGGTACGCGAGGCTGAGCTCCACGTCGGGCATCCACTCGGCGAGCCGGCCCGCGGCGCCGTCCCCCGGCCCGACGGGCCACTCGGTCTCGGTCGGCAGGCCGCGAGCGTCGAGGCGCAGGCCGGCGAGCCACGGCTCGGCGAATGCATGGTCGTGGTTGCCGGGCACGAGCACGACCGAGCGGCCGGCCAGCGCGCGGCCGAGTTGCTCGATCACCGGGCGGGCCACCTCCAGCGAGTCGGCGAGGGGACGCTCCCGCAGCTCGACGACGTCGCCCAGCAGGACGAGCCTGTCGGCATCGCTGACAGCGGCCACGAGCGCGTCGCGCTCCGCGCCCTCGCGTGCGACGTCGTGCCCGGCCAGGCCGCCGAGGTGCAGGTCCGAGATAACCGCGGTCCGCATCGGGGGCATGGTGTCAGGCCGCTAGATTCAGAGCTGCCGCGTGTCGCTGTTCTGTCGCCACAACCGATTCGTCGCCGAGTGTCCGATCTGCTCCAAGGGCACCGTCCTCGATCCGAACCGCAAGCCGGAGCGCCGTCCACGGCCGAGCGCCCGCGCCGGCAGCCGCTCCAGCCCCAAGGGCCGCGTGCAGGCCGCCGGAGCGACACGAGTCTCGAGCGGGCCGTTCGCCGCAGCCGGCCCCTACGACGACGGCCGCGAAGTGCGGCTGGAGAAGGTGCCCGGGGGCCTCCGCCTCGCCGCCTGGAACGCCGGCCAGCTGGTCAAGGACGCGCCTGTCGTGGCGCTCGAGGACCTGGCCGGGCTGCTCAGCTCGGCGGCGGAGCAGGGTCTGCTCGCCGATCCCGAGCTCGACTGGCGGGGCGAGCCCGCGGTGGGCGGGCACGGTGCCAGCCCGGGGCGCTCTGGCGAGCTGCGCGACGAGCTCCGGGTGGAGCGCCTGGACGACGAGCGCCTGCGCATCGCCCGCTGGATAATGCGCCCGAACCGGGGCTGGGAGCTGCAGGAGACGCCCGTGCTGCTGCCGGCGGAGCGCTTCCTGGGGGCGCTCGAGGCGGCGGCCGCGAAGGGCGTGCTCGCAGGCGATCCGGTGGAGTAGCGACTATCTCCGTGTGCCACTCCGACTCGTAACCGGCCCGGCCAACGCCGCCAAGGCGGGCGAGGTGCTGGGCGGCCTGCGCGCCCGGCTCGACGACGAGCCGATCCTGGTGGTGCCGACCCTCGGCGACGTGGAGCATGCCCAGCGCGAGCTGGCGGAGCGCGGCGCGGTCTTCGGCGCCCGAGTGCTGCGCTTCAAGTGGCTGTTCGAGGAGATCGCGGCGAGGGTTGGCTACGGCCAGCCCGTGGCCTCGGACTTCCAGCGCGAGCTGATCGTGGAGGAGGCGGTGCGGCGCGCAGACCTTCGCGTGCTCGCGGAGTCCGCGTCCCAGCCTGGATTCACACGCGCGGCCGCGCGCTTCGTGACCGAGCTCGGGCGCACGCGCGTGGACCCGCCGCGGCTCACGGCCGCCCTGCGCAGGTGGGCCGGCGACGGCCCGCGCCGCGCCTACGCCGACGAGGTGGCCGCTGTCTACCGCGCGTACCGGGACGGCCTCGAGACGGCGGGGCTCGCGGACGAGGAGCTGTTCGGGTGGCGGGCGCTCGACGCGCTGCGCGACGCGCGCGACGCCTGGGGGCGGACGCCGGTGTTCGCCTACGGCTTCGACGACTTCGACAGGCTCCAGCTCGACGCGCTGGACACGATCGCGAACGTCACGGGGGCCGACGTCACCGTCTCGCTCCCGTTCGAGCCCGGACGCCGGGCGTTCAAGGCCGTTGCGACGCTGCACCAGGAGCTGCTCGCACTGGGCGCGGAGGAGCAGGAGCTCGCGCCGGTCGACGTGCACTACGCAGCGGAGTCGCGCGCGGCGCTCCACCACGTCGAGCGGCTCCTGTTCGAGGACGAGCCGGGGGCGCGGATCGACCCGGGCGCGGCCATCTCCTTCCACTCGGCCGGAGGCGAGCGCGCCGAGGTGGAGCTCGCCGCCGCGCGGATCCTCGAGCTCCTGCGGTCGGGCGTCGAGCCGGGCGACGTGGCCGTGGTCTTCCGCAACCCCGTGCGCTACTCATCCCTGCTCGAACAGGTCTTCGGCGCCTACGGCATCCCGTACTCGATCGACCGCAAGCTGCCCTTCGGCCACAGCGCTCTCGGTCGTGGGTTGCTGGCGCTGATCCGCAGCGCCACACCGGCGGGCACGGCCGACGACCTGCTCACGTACCTCCGCACGCCGGGGCTGCTTCGGGTGCCCGGACTCGCGGACCGGCTCGAGGCGGACGTCCGCAAGGAGGGAGCACACCGCGCCGAGCAGGCACGCGCTCTCTGGGAGCGCGACCACTGGAAGCTCGAGGAGCTCGACAGGCTCGCGCGGGCCCGCGACACGGCCGCCTTCGTGGCGGAGCTGGAGGCGCGGCTCGTGCGGCTGTTCGCGGCTCCGTACGAGCGCACCGCCGCCGTGCTGAGCGGACCGCAGCTCGACGAGGCGCGTGCGCTGAGGGAAGCGCAGAAGGCGCTCGCCGAGCTGCGCGCCGTGCTGGGGCGCCAGCGCGTGGACCCCACGCGGGTGCTGCGCGTGCTCGACCAGCTCGAGGTGAACATCGGCGAGCGGCCGCAGCCCGATCGCGTGCAGGTGGCCACGCCCGAGGCCATCCGCGCTCGCCGCTTCGAGGTCGTCTTCGCGTGCGGGCTCCAGGAGGGAGAGTTCCCGCGCGGCGCCTCGCCGGAGCCGTTCCTGTCGGACGAGGACCGCAGCGCGATTGCCACCGCGAGCGGGCTCGTGCTGCCCGTGCGCGAGGATCGGCTCGACCGCGAGCGCTACCTCTTCTACGTTTGCGCCTCGCGCGCCGAACGCCTGCTGGTGCTCAGCTCGCGCTCGAGCGACGAGGAGGGCAACCCACAGGCCGAGTCGTACTTCGTGGACGACGTCCGTGACCTGCTCGAAGACGGCGCGGAGCTGCGCACTCGCTCGCTTTCGGACGTGACCTGGTCGGCCGAGGACGCGCCCACCGCGGCCGAGCTCGACCGCGCCCACGCGGCCGCCGGCCCGCGGCGCCCGGAGCCGCCCCCCGGCCAGCTCACGGCCGAGCCGCTGCTCGACCATCTCGCCGCGCGCGAAGCCGTCTCCGCCGGCGCGCTCGAGCACTTCGCCGACTGCCCCGTGAAGTGGCTGGTGGAGGACCTGCTGAAGCCGGACGAGCTGGCGCCCGACCCAGAGGCGATGGTGCGCGGGTCGTACGCGCACGAGGTGCTTCAGCACACCTACCGCCGCCTGCGCGAGGAGACCGGCACGCGGCGCGTGACGCACGCCAACCTTGCGGATGCCGAGCGCATCCTGGTCGAGGAGCTGCGCGACCGCCGCTCCGAGTTCAGGCTGTCTCCGAAGCAGACGCGCGTGCGCGCCGCCGCGCGCCGGCTCGAGTTCGACCTGCTGCGCTACCTGCGCTCGGAGGCCGACTCGGACACGCGGTTCGAGCCGGCCGAGCTGGAGCTCGAGTTCGGGTTCGGCGAGGGCGGCGAGCCGGTCGAGATCGAGGGCGGCCTGCGGCTCCGCGGGCGCATCGACCGTGTGGACGTCAACGACGGCATGGCGCTCGTGATCGACTACAAGACCGGCCGCAGCGTCGACCGCTACAAGGTGGCGAGTTGGGAGCCCGAGAACCGCTTCCAGGCGGCGCTCTACATGCTCGTCGTGGAGCGACTGCTCGGCCTGCGCGCCGCGGGCGGCGTCTACGTGGCGCTGGCGAGCGACGACCCACGCCCGCGCGGGATGGTGGCCGCCGACGTGGAGGAGCTGGGCAGCGGCTACTTCGCCAACGACCGGCTGAGCTCCGACGCGTTCCGGGCCAAGCTCGACTGGGCGCTCGAGCGCATCCGCGAGACGGACGCGCGCATGCGCAGCGGGGAGATCTGCTCGCGCCCGGACAGCTGCGACTGGAACGGGGGCTGCAAGTACCCGTCCATCTGCAGGAGCGACCGGTGACCGAGCTGACGCCAGAGCAGCAGCGCGCCGTGGAGCGCCGCGACGGCTCGCTGCTCGTGCGCGCCGGGGCGGGCACCGGCAAGACGACGGTGCTGGTGGAGCGCTTCGTTAGGGCTGTGACGGAGGACGAGGTGGGCGTCGAGTCGATACTCGCCATCACCTTCACCGAGAAGGCGGCCGCGGAGATGCGGACGCGGGTGCGGCGGCGCTTCATCGAGCTCGGGCGCCGGGAGGAGGCGCGAGCGTCGGAGAGCGCGTGGATCTCGACGATCCACGGGTTCTGCTCGCGGGTGCTGCGCGCGCACTCCCTGAGCGCGGGGATCGACCCCGACTTCCGCGTGGTAGACGAGCTCGAGTCCGAGCGGCTCGCGGCGGATGCGTTCGACGGCGCGCTCGAGGAGTTCATGGGCGACGGCTCCGATTCCGAGCGGATCGAGATGGTGGCCGCCTACAGGCCGGATCCGCTGCGCGACATGGTGCGCACGGCGTACTCGCACCTGCGCAGTCGCGGCCAGCGCCACCCTCGCCTGGAGGAGACGCTTCCGCCGCGCCCGGCCGGCGAGCAGGAGCGACTCGAGGCGGCCGCGCAGAGCGCCCTGGCGGAGCTCGCGGTGGCGCCGCCGTCCGCCACGGTGGCGAAGGCGATCGACTGCATCGAGAGCCGCGCGGCCCTCAAGGGCGGCAAGGCGAAGGCGCTCGCCACGCCGGCCTGCGACGAGTACCGGGACGCCTTGGCCGCACATCGGACCTTCGAGGTGGCCGAGCGCGAGCACCGCGACCACACGATGCTGCGGGCGCTGCTGGAGCTCTACGGCGACCGCTACGAGCGGCTCAAGCGCGAGCGCTCCGGCCTCGACTTCGAGGACCTGGAGCTGATCGCGCGCGACCTGCTCGCCCGGCACGAGGGTCTGCGCGAGGCCTACTCGTCGCGCTTCGAGCACGTGCTCGTCGACGAGTTCCAGGACACCAACGAGCTCCAGAACGAGCTGCTCGAGCTGCTCGCGCGCGAAAACCTGTTCAGGGTCGGCGACGAGAACCAGTCGATCTACCGCTTCAGGCACGCGGACGTGGGCGTGTTCCGCAGCCACTGGGAGCGTGCCGAGGCGGAGGGGAGCGCGGAGAGCATCACGGTCAACTTCCGGAGCCGCGGCGAGGTGCTCGATGCCCTCGACCTCGCGTTCGAGCGCACCTGGGACGACTTCGACCCCCTGCGGGAGGCACCGGATGCGCGGGCGGAGCGGCCGGCCCTCGAGCCGTGCGTAGAGCTGCTCGTGACCGATCGCAGCAAGCCGCGCTGGGATGCGGCGCTGGGCGGCGAGGAGCCGTTCGGCCAGGCGCTCCGCGGCGCCACGCCCTGGCGCGCCGCCGAGGCGCGCCTGCTCGCACGGCGCATCGAGGAGATCGCCGCGGAGGGCGGC
>DASUQG010000295.1:0-4399 GCA_036280695.1 Thermoleophilaceae bacterium | reverse complement strand
CGTCGCCGGCGCGCCGGGCCCGGCTGCCGACGGGACCGCGGTCACCGTCGAGGCCAGGCGGTCAGACATCACGCGCCTGACTCGAGGCGAGCTCGGCGGCGCGACCCTCGTGACCGCCTCGGCGCTGCTCGACCTGCTGACGGCGGACGCGCTTGCCCGGATGCTCCTTGCCTGCGCCGGATGTCCGATGCTGCTCGCGCTGACCGTCGTCGGTCGCGTGACCCTGACCCCGGAGGAGCCGCTGGACGCTCTGATGGGCGCGGCGTTCGATGCGCACCAGCGTCGTGGGCGCCTGCTCGGTCCGGACGCCGTCGCGGTCGCGGTCGACGAGCTCCGCGGCACGGGCGCCGAGGTGCTCGTCCGGCCGAGCCTCTGGCAACTCGACGCGGCCCACGCCGACCTGGCGGCCCAGTGGCTCGAGGGGTGGGTGGCGGCCGCCTGCGAGCAGGAGCCTGCGCTGGCCGTCGACGCCCGCGCCTACCGGGACCGGCGCGTGTCACAGGCGACCGCGGGGGAGCTCACCGTCACCGTCGACCACGCCGACCTGCTGGTGCTGCCGTGACGTGGCGGTGGGTCAACCTCACCGTCGCCGCCGCGACGCTCACCGTCCTTGTCTGGCGCCTGGGAGCCGGCCCGTTCCTCGACGGCCTCCGCGCTGTCGACGCCTGGGCGCTGGCGGCGGCGTCAGGCCTGGCCGTGCTGACCACCACCTGCTGCGCCTGGCGCTGGAGGGTCGTGGCCCGCGGCCTAGGCGTCGACCTGCCACTGGCTACGGCGGTGGCCGCGTACTACCGCTCGCTCTTCCTCAACGTCACCCTGCCGGGCGGGGTGGTGGGCGACGTCCACCGCGGGTACAGCCACGGCCGTGAGACGAGCGACGTCGGTCGCGGGCTGCGCGCCGTCGCGTGGGAGCGCTCGGCCGGGCAGGTCGTGCAGGTGGTCCTCACCGTCGCCGTACTCCTCGTGTTGCCGTCGCCCGTGCACGCGGTGATGCCGCTCGTCGTGCTCGGGCTCGTCGCGGTGGCAGCGGGCCTCGCGCTGGCGGTGCTCGTGCGGTCCGCCGGCGCCCGGTCCCGGTGGGCACGGCTGCGCCGCGCCGCGGCCCGCGACCTGCGCGAAGCGCTGCTCGCCCGGCGGGCGTGGCCCGCCATAGCGCTCGCGTCGGCGCTCGCCGTAGCGGGCCACGCAGCCACGTTTCTGATCGCCGCGCGGAGCGCGGGGGTAACCGCGCCGACGTCCGAGATGCTGCCGCTGGCGCTGCTCGTGCTGCAGGCCGCGGCGCTGCCCAACGTCGGCGGCTGGGGCCCGCGCGAGGGCGTGACGGCCTGGGCGTTTGCCGCTGCCGGGCTGGGCGCGTCGCTCGGGGTGGCCACCGCGGTCGTGTACGGCGTGATGGTGCTCGTCGCCAGCCTGCCGGGCGCCGTCGTCCTCGTGGCGGCCGAGCTCAGGGTCCCCGCGCACGTGCACGGAGTTCCGGATGTCTGAGCGCCCATACACCCTGCTCAGCTGCAGCGTGTCGCTCGACGGCTACCTGGGCGACCTTACGCCCCGCCTCGCGCTGTCCAACGAGGCTGACTTCGACCGGGTCGACGAGGTGCGCGCCTCCTGCGACGCGATCATGGTCGGCGCGGTCACGGTGCGCACCGACAACCCACGGCTGCTCGTGCGCTCGCAGGCCCGCCGCGAGGAGCGCAAGGCCCGTGGGCTCCCAGCGTCGCCGAAGAAGATCACCGTGACCAACCGGGTGGACCTCGACGCGCGCTCGAACTTCTTCACCACCGGCGAGGCCGAGAAGCTCGTCTACACCCCGAGCCCGCGGGTGGCCGACGCCCGCGCGCGGCTTGGGCGGGCGGCGACGATCGTGGACGGCGGCCGGCGCGTGCGCATGCGCCGGCTCAGCGAGGACCTCGGTGACCGCGGCGTGGAGCGCCTCATGGTCGAGGGCGGCGGGATCGTGCACACGCAGTTCCTGTCCGACAACCTCGTCGACGAGCTCCACCTCGTGGTTGCGCCGTTCTTCGTCGGCGACTCGAGCGCCCCGCGCTTCGTGTGCGACGGACGCTTCCCGTGGAACGCAGAGCGGCGCGCCACGCTCGCCGAGGTACGCCAGATCGGCGATGTCGTGCTGCTGCGCTACGCGCTCTCACCCCGGTTCCGGGACGAATGACCAAGACGCGAGCGAGGCAGGCGGGTCCTCTGACCGGGCTGATCGCCCAGGTGGCGCTGGTGGCCGTCCTGGCGGAGACCGCCGGGCTCGGCGCGGCGGGCTGGACGGTCGGGATCGCCTGCGCCGTGCTCATGGCGACCGCGCTTGCACGCGGCCTTGCGCGCGGTGACGGTGAGCGGCTGGGGCCGGCGTCTTGGGTCACGCTCGCCCGGGCCACGCTGGCGGTAGCCGTCGCCGCCTTGGCCGCGGACTCATTCACGAACGACACGCCGGTCGCGCTGCTCGTGACGCTTGCGGTCGTCGCGCTCGGGCTGGACTTGGTGGATGGATGGGTGGCGCGGCGCACCCGGATGGCGAGCGAGCTGGGGGCGCGCTTCGACGGCGAGGTCGACGCGTTCCTGATCCTCGCCCTCAGCGTCTACGTTGCGCCCGAGTGCGGCGCGTGGGTGCTGGCGATCGGGGCCGCGCGCTACCTGTTCCTCGCCGGCGAGTGGCTGCTGCCGTGGATGCGCGCGCCGCTGCCCGCGCGCCGCTGGCGCAAGCTCGTGGCGGCCACACAGGGGATCGTGCTGACGGTCGCGGCCGCCGGGGTCCTGTCCCTGGCCTTCACGCAGGCCCTTCTCCTCGCCGCGCTCGCGCTGCTCACGGCGTCGATGGGGGAGTGCACCTGGTGGCTATGGCGGCGCCGGAACGCCGCCCCGCGCGGGCGGCTGCGCGCCGGCATCGCCGTGGCGGTAACGGGGCTCGCCCTGCTGCTCGTCTGGGCCGCCCTCGTGGCGCCAAACCACCCGCGAAACCTCAACCTCGGCGCGTTCGCACGGCTCCCGCTGGAGCTCCTCGTCGTCGTCGCCGTGGCCGCCCTGCTGCCCGCCACCCCGCGCCGCGTGCTGGCCGTGATCCTCGGAGCGATCCTGAGCGCGGTAGTGCTCGTGAAGGTCCTCGACATCGGGTTCTTCACGGCGTTCGACCGGCCCTTCAGGCCCCTCGACGACCCGGGTTACCTGGGCATCGGCATTGAGACGCTGCGTCACGCGATCGGCGGGTCGAGCGCGAACCTCGTCGTCGCAGCAGCCGCCCTGGTCATCGTCGCGCTCCTTTCTCTCCCGGTCCTGGCGCTGCTGCGCGTGACGCGTGTCGCGGCCGGCCACCGCGACTGGGCGCTCCGGGCGGCGACGGTGCTGGCCGTGGTCTGGGTGGCGCTGCGCATAGTCGGCGCGCCGGCCGCCTCCTCGAGCGCCGCCGCCACGGCTGTCGACGAGGTGCAGTACGTGCGGGCCGCCCTGGAGGGTCGCGCGGCGTTCACCCGCGCGCTCGCCCGCGACCGCTTCGGCGCCACTCCCGGCAACCAGCTGCTGACGGGCCTGCGGGGCAAGGACGTCCTGATCGTGTTCGTCGAGAGCTACGGGAGGGTCGCTGTCCAGGACTCGTCCTTCTCGCCTCGCATCGATGCCGTGCTCGAGCGCGGCGCCGCAGGGCTGCGGGCGGCCGGCTTCTCCTCGCGCAGCGCCTTCCTCACCTCGCCGACCTTCGGCGGCCTCAGCTGGCTCGCGCACTCCACCCTGCAGTCGGGGCTCACCGTCAACGGCGAGTGGCGGTACGACCAGGTCGTGAAGAAGGGCCGCGTGACCCTCACCCGCACGTTCAAGCGCGCGGGGTGGCGGGCGGTCGGCGCGATGCCTGGGAACCGCCGGGCCTGGCCGGAGGGCTCCACGCTTTACCGCTACGACCGGGTCTACGACCGCCGCAACTTCGGCTACCGCGGCCCGGCCTTTGGCCTGCCCCCCATGCCGGACCAGTACACCCTGCTGGCCCTGCAACGTCGCGAGCTCGCCAAGCGTCACCGGCCGCCGCTGTTCGCGGAGGTCGACCTCATCTCGAGCCACGCGCCGTGGACCCGCATACCGCGGCTCATCCCCTGGGACGACGTCGGTGACGGCTCGATCTTCGACCGCATACCGGCCGAGGAGTCGGCGGGGCTGTTCGGCGATGCCGAGCGGGCCCGAGCCGCCTACGCACACTCGATCGAGTACTCGCTGAGCACCATCTTCTCTTTCGTGCAGCGCTACGGCGACGACGATCTCGTGCTCGTCGTACTGGGCGACCATCAGCCCGCGACGGTCGTCACCGGCGAGGATGCCAGCCACGACGTGCCCATCTCGGTCATCGCCCACGATCCCGAGGTGATGGACCAGATCGCCGGATGGAACTGGCAGGAGGGCATGTCGCCGAGCC
>DASUQG010000294.1:0-21006 GCA_036280695.1 Thermoleophilaceae bacterium | reverse complement strand
GTGAGCGCTACACGGCGGCGCGCGCGGTGCTCTCGACGATCCACGTGAAGCAGCTCGTGGAGATGGCGCCGCGCGAGGCGTGGGGCGAGGAGTTCGTCTACGGCGTGGACACCTACGACGTTGGCATGTCCGGTATGGCGTGTTACCTCGCCACGGACGCTCCTCCAGAGTTCGAGACGCCGGACGGGCCGCGCGCCGCGGTCTCGGCCGGCACGGTCGGCTGGCCGGAGGAGGTGCTCGCGCTGGGCCGCGCGGTGCGCGACCGTCGCGCGCACGACGAGGGCGTGCCCTGGCTGCTCGTGGCGACGCCCACGCTCGTGGACCGCACCCGCGCGCCCAAGGGCCATCACACGATCAAGCTGCTCAGCCCGCAGACGTGGGAGCTGCCGGAGGGCGTGAGCAGCTGGGACGAGCACAAGGAGACGGTGTTCCGGCGCCAGCTCGAGCACGTGCGGCGCTTCATCCCCGCGCTGTCCGACGAGCACATCCTCACGTCGTACGTGAAGAGCCCGGCCGACATCGAGCGCTCGAACCAGCACATGATCCACGGCGCCTTCCACGGCGGCGACCGGAGCTACTCCTTCAGCGGGAAGAACCGGCCGGTGCCCGGCTGGGCGGACCACCGGATGCCCATCCCGGGGCTCTACCAGACCGGCGGCACGACGAGCGTCGGCGGCTCCGTGACCGGCGTCCCGGGGCGCAACGCCGCGATGGTGATGCTGCGCGACCTGGGACAGGACCCGGAGGAGGTGATCGCCGGTGCCGGACGCGCGCGTGCAGGCAGCCGTTGACCACTGGGCGCCGCGGTTCGTGCAGGCCGGGGTCGACTACAGCGACTTCGTCGCGACGACCGCCGGGGTCGAGCGCTGGGAGGACTGGCATGCCGCCTGGTGCGGCAACGCGGACATGCACGTGGGGCTGGCGGAGGAGGCCGCGGCCAAGGATCGGCGGCTCACTGCGGGGGAGGCGTGGGCGCGCGCGACCGTCGCGTACCACTTTGCCAAGTTCGTGTGGATGGTCGATCCGGACCTCAGCCGCGCCGCGGCCGACAAGGCGGTCGCCGCCATGGCGAAGACCCACGAGTACCTCGACCCGGCCGCGGAGCGGATCGAGGTGCCGCTCGACGGCGGCAGGGTCGTGGGCAACCTACGGCGTCCCGCCGGCGACGAGCGTCCGCCACTCGTGCTGCTCGTGCCTGGACTCGACTCCACGAAGGAGGAGTTCTTCAAGCTCGAGAACGTCTTCCTCGAGCGGGGGATGGCCACGCTGTCGATCGACGGCCCCGGCCAGGGTGAGTGTGGCTACGAGCTGCCCATCCGACCCGACTACGACGTCGCCGTGGGCGCCGTGCTCGATGCGATCGCCGGCCGGAGGGACCTCGACCTCGAGCGCGTCGGCCTTCTCGGCGTAAGTCTCGGTGGGTACTACGCGCCACGTGTGCTGGCCTTCGAGCCGCGGGTGAGGGCGGGCGTCGGGCTGAGCGGTCCCTACAGATTCAGCGACATCTGGGACGACGTCCCGCCGCAGACGCGTGAGACGTTCGTGGCGAAGTCCTTCGCGAAGGACGAGGACGAGGGGCGCGCCAAGGCGTCCGAGCTGGACCTGAACGGCGTGGCGGAGCGCATCCGGCAGCCGTACCTGGCGATAACGGGCAGGCTCGACCGCCTGATTCCCTGGGAACAGACCGAGCGGGCCGCCAAGGAGGCGCCGAACGGGACCTTCCTCCTGCATGAGGACGGGAACCACGGTTGCGCAAACGTCCCGTACAAGACGCGGCCCGTGGCGGCGGACTGGCTTCGCGAGCAGCTTGGATGACCGGCATCGCGATCGTCGGGACGGGCATGTGGGCGCCGCGCCTGGCTGCCGCTGCGGAGCGGGCAGGGCTCGAGCTCGTGATGTGCTTCAGCAGGCACGAAGAGCGGCGCGCCGAGTTTGCCGAGCGCTTCGGCTGCGAAGCGGCCGCGAGCTTCGAGGAGGCTGTCGGGCATCCCGACGTGGAGGGCGTGCTGCTCGTGACGCCCAACGACGTGCACGAGGAGCAGGCGGTCCGGTGCGCCGAGCGTGGCCGTCACGTGTTCGTCGAGAAGCCGATTGCGGACAGCACGGCGGCAGGCGAGCGGATGCGGCGGGCGTGCGTGGAGGCCGGCGTGACGCTGATGGTCGGCCACGCCTTCCGCCGGCTTGGCGCGGCCCGCCGCGTCCGGCAGCTGCTGGACGACGGGGCGCTCGGGCGCGTGGTCCTGGCCGAGGCGAACATGTCGCTGCCGGGCTCCTTCAAGCCGGAGGCCTGGCGAGCGCAGCGGGAACGCAACCCCGGCGGGCCGATCATGCAGCTCGGCATCCACCATGTGGACACCATGGCCTACTGGCTCGGGCCGGTGCGGCGCGCTTCCGGGCGTTTTGCGCACGTCCACAGCCACGCCGAGATCGATGACGTGGGGCTCGTGACGCTCGAGTTCGAGCTCGGCGCGCTGGCGTCGCTCACTGGCAGCTATGTGTCACCGAAGACGCTTTCGTTGCGGCTGTTCGGCACAGACGCGGTGCTCGACTACCGCACGGACTTCTCGGTGTGGCCCGACGCCCAGGCGCTCGACAGCGTCACGACCCTGACGCTGGCCGGCGACCCCGTGGACTTCGAGGAGCGCGACATGCTTGCGGACGAGCTCGCCGAGTTCGGCCGCTGTATCCGCGGCGAGGCCGAGCCGGAGACCGGCGCCGATGAGGGCATCGCCGCGCTCGGCGCAGTGCTCCAGGCGCTCGAGTCGCAGGCCGAGGCTGTGCGTTGATGGAGGCGGGCCTCAGCGCTGGCCGCTTGATCGGCCACCCGGTGCGCCGCCGCGAGGACGAGCGCATCCTGCGCGGGAGGACGCGCTACCTCGACGACATCGACCCGCCGGGCGCCGCCCAGGTGGCGTTCGTGCGCAGCCCGTTTGCGCACGCGCGCATCGGTGGAGTCGGCGTCCCGGACGGACTGGAAGGTGTGTTCGCGGTGCTCACGGCCGCCGACCTGGAGGGCCGAGTGCGCCACCTGCCGGTGCAGGGCTTCGAGGGCGGTGAGGTCTCGACCGAGGGCCATCCGGTGCTCGCGGGCGACGAGGTGCGCTACGCGGGACAGCCGGTGGCGGCCGTGCTGGCGGAGTCGCGCGCGCTCGCCGAGGACGCGGCCGAGCTGATCGAGGTCGAATACGAGCCGCTCGAGCCGGTGCTGGACGCCCGCAGCTCGGAAGTCACGATGAGCCGCTGGCACAAGGTCAGCGGAGACGTCGAGGGCGCCTTTGCGTCGGCGGCTCACGTGGTGCGCGCGAGCCACGGCCTGCCGAGGCTCGCTCCGGTGCCGATGGAGCCCCGCGGGACGATCGCGTCATACGACGACGCCGATGACCTGCTGACGGTATGGGTGTCGGCACAGGACAGCCACCGCCAGCTCGCAGGTCTCGCGAACGTGCTCGACCGGCCGGAGGAGTCGATCCACGTGATCGTTCCGGACGTGGGCGGCGCGTTCGGCAGCAAGGGAGCGCCTGGGCCGGAGACGATGCTGGTGGCGATTGCGGCGGTGATGAGCGGCCGGACCGTCAAGTGGGCCGAGGACCGCGAGGAGAACTTCGTCGCCTCCTACCAGGGGCGCGGCATGGAGGCCGACGTCGAGCTGGCGCTCGACGACGACGCAACCATCGTCGCCGTGCGCGCCCGCATCTGGGCGGACCTCGGCGGTTACCTGATGCCGACGACGGCGATCCCGACGCACACCACGGCGATGCTGATGTGCGGCGTCTACGACATCCAGGCGGCCGACGTCGAGATCGTCGGCAAGCGCACGAACAAGGTCCCGACGGGTCCATACCGCGGCGCAGGGCGGCCCGAGGCCGCGTACTTCGTGGAATGCACGGTCGACGTCGCGGCCAAAGAACTCGGGATCGACCCCCTCGAGCTGCGTCGCCGAAACCTCATCCGCGAGCTCCCGTACGAGACGGCGCTCGGGTGGACCTACGATTCGGGCGACTACGAGCGCTGCCTCGACCTGGCGGCGGAGCTCGTGGAGCCCGAGCGGCGCTCCGACGACGAGCGCGTGGTGGGCACCGGATTCGGCATGTACGTCGAACGGGCGGGCGGGCTGTTCGAGACGGCCGACGCCGAGCTGCTTCCTGACGGGCGACTCCTCGTTCGAAGCGGCTCGTCGCCGCATGGTCAGGGGCACGACACCACCTTCGCGCAGGTCGCGGCCGAGCGGTTCGGCGTGGGGCTCGAGGACGTCGAGCTCCGCTTCGGCGACTCGAAGGAGGTGCCGCGCGGAGTGGGAACGTTCGCCAGCCGCTCCGTCGCGATGGGCGGGTCGGCGGTCGTGCAGGCGGTCGACGCCCTGAAGCAGAAGTGCGAGGCCGTGGAGGCGCGGCTCGGACGGAGCGTGTCGCTGCGCGAGATCGCGGTGGCCGAGCCGGGGCTCCGGGCCAGCGCGCGCTTCGAGTCCGACCTCGTCTTCTCCTCCGGCGCCTACGGAGCAGTCGTCGAGATCGAGCGCGCCACGGGCGCGCTGCGGGTGCTGCGGCTTGCGGCCGTCGACGACGCCGGGACGATCGTGAACCCCCTCCTGGCGGAGGGGCAGGTGATCGGCGGCAGCGCGCAGGGGCTTGGCCAGTGCCTGGTCGAGGAGGCTGTCTACGACGAGGAGGGCAACCCGACATTCGCCTCGTTCGTCGGCTACAGCCTGCTGACCGCAGCGGAGATGCCGCCGGTCCTCACGGCGTTCGTCGAGACACCGTCGCCGCTCAATCCGCTGGGCGCAAAGGGGATCGGCGAGGGCGGGGCGATCGGTACGCCGGGGGCTGTCGCGAACGCGGTCGCCGACGCGCTGGGCGGAGTCCGGGTTGATCCGCCGTTCACTGAGGACAAGCTCTGGCGCGCGCTGCGCGAGGCGGGCTCGTGAAGCCGTCTCGCTTCGAATACCGCGCTCCGGGCTCCGTCGAGGAGGCGCTGCCACTGCTTCGGCCCGAGAGCAGCGTGCTGGCCGGCGGCCAGAGCCTCGTGCCGCTGCTCAACCTCCGTCTCGCGATACCCGAGCTCGTGGTCGACATCAACGGGATCGCGGAGCTCGACTACATCCATGCTGACGACGGAGTGCTGCGGATAGGGGCGATGACGCGTCAGGTAGTGCTGGAGCGCTCCGAGCTCGTCCGGCGGCGCTGGCCGCTCCTGCACCAGGCCGTGCGACTGGTCGGGCATCCGCAGATCCGCACCCGCGGGACCGTGGGCGGGTCGGTCGCCCACGCCGACCCCGCCGCCGAGCTGCCGGTGGCGCTCACCGCGCTCGGCGCGCGCTTCCACCTGCTTTCGCCCGGCGCCGCTCGCGTCCTTGGCGCCTCGGAGCTCTTCCTCGGTCCGCTGCATACCGCCCGCGAGCCCGACGAGCTGCTCGTGGAGATCGAGGTGCCAGAGCAGCCGGAGGGCGCGGGCAGCGGCTTCGCGGAGCACGCCCGCACGCACGGGGATTTCGCTACGGCCGGGGCGGCCGCCGTGGTCGGTCCGGGCGGGCACGCGGGGATCGCGCTGCTCGGCGCCGGACCCGTGCCTGCGCGTGCCGACGAGGCCGAGCGCGCCTTGGCCGACGGCGCGGAGCCGCCCGAGGCCGCCGCGCTGGCCGCACAGGGAATCGAGGACGAGCACCGCCGGGCGCTCTGCACCGAGCTGGCGCGCCGCGCGATCGAACAGGCGGCGGCGTGAGGATCGAGGTGGAGATAAACGGGCGCGCCTTCGAGGGTGAGGTCGAGGCGCGGACGCTCCTGTCCGACTTCATCCGGCACGGCGCCGGGCTCACCGGCACAAAGGTCGGCTGCGAGCAGGGCGTCTGCGGCGCCTGCACCGTCCAGCTCGACGGCGAGGCGGTGCGCTCCTGCCTGATGCTCGCGGTCCAGGCCAATGGCCGTGCGATCACGACCGTCGAGGGGCTCTCGGCCGACGGCGACATGCACCCGCTCCAGCGCGCCTTCCACGAGTCTCATGCGCTCCAGTGCGGGTTCTGCACGCCGGGCTTTTTGATGTCGATGGAGGCCTACATCCGCGAGCACCCGGACGCCGACGAGGAGGAGCTCCGCGACGCCCTCGCGGGCAACCTCTGCCGCTGCACGGGCTATCTCGGAATCATCGAGGCGGTGGGCCGCGCAGCCCGCGAAATGAGGGGAGCGGATGTTCAGCGAGATTGAGCGTGTCGGCTTCGCGGGTCTGGGCGCGATGGGTGCTGGCATCGCGAAGCGACTCGTCGACGCGGGCTACGACGTGGTGGGCTGGAACCGTACGAAGCAGAGGGCTCGGCCGCTGCTCGACGCCGGCATGGGCTGGGCGGACACGCCGCGCGAGCTGGCGGCATCGGTCGAGGTGCTGTTCACGATGCTGACGAACACGGCGGCGATCGAGGCCACCGCCGCCGGGCCCGACGGCGTGCTCGCGGGTCTCCGCGGGGGCACGGTCTGGGCCGACATGAGCACGATCGCGCCGGACGCGAGCGTGGCGCTCGCCGAGCGCGTGAGCGCCACGGGCGGCTGGTTCCTCGACTGTCCGGTCTCGGGCAGCCCGGCAACGCTCGCAGCCGGTCAGATGGCGGTGATGGTCGGCGGCGATCGCGCGGCCTTCGACCACGTCGAGGGCGTGCTGCATGCCGTCGGCCCCAAGGTCACCTACATCGGGCCCAATGGGCACGCCATCCTCACGAAGGTCGCGATCAACCTCGCGCTTGTGGTTTCGGTGACCGCGTTGGCCGAGGGCGTTGCCCTGGTCGAGAAGGCGGGCGTCGACAGGGGCGCCGTCATCGACGCGGTGCTGAAGAGCGTGATCGCGTCGCCCGTCGTGGGCTATCGCGCGCCGCTCCTGGTCGAGGACACCGACGTCTTCGCTGACGTGGAGCTTCAGCAGAAGGACCTCGTGCTGGCGCAGGATCTGGCGCGCCGGCTCGGCATGGCCGTGCCCACATGCGCCGCGACCTCGGAGATGCTGAATGCCGCTCGCAGCACCGAGCGGGCCGACCGCGACTTCCTCGTCAGCGTTCACGAGGCCTATCGCCGCATCGGAGGAATGGGCTGATGCCGGCGCCCTACCGCACCACCGTCGGGGACGTCCCGCTCGAGCAGGGGCTCCGCGAGGAGGAGGGCTGGATCGACATGCAGGTCCAGTTCCTGATCGACAAGCGCACGGCGGGATCGGAGACGCTGGTGGTGGGCCGCACGGTGCTGCCGCCAGGCGCCCGGCACGAGCGCCATAGGCATCCCAACTGCAACGAGTTCCTCGTGGTGATGAGCGGGCGGGGCGAGATCTACACCGACGACGGCACAGAGCCGTCGCAGGCGGGCGACGTGGTGTTCACGCCCGCGGGCCACTGGCACGGCTTCAACAACACCTCCGACGAGGATGTCCTGCTGATCTGGGGCTGGGAGGGCGCGGGTTCGCTGGAAGCGGCAGGTTATGAGCTCCCTGAGGACGGCTGAGCTCGCGGCCGACCCGCGCGTCCGGCGCGGGATGGAGGCGCAGCTCGCCATGCGGTCGGACCGGCGCGCGGCAGGCGACGAGCCGCTCGGCTGGAAGGTCGGGTTCGGCACGCCACAGGCCTTCGACAAGCTCGGGACGAGTGCGCCGCTCGTCGGCTTCCTGATGCGCTCCGCGCTCGTGTCCTCCGGAAGCTCGTATTCGCTCGACGGCTTCAGCGGCCCGGCGCTCGAGCCCGAGGTGGCGGTGAGGGTGGGGGAGCGCGGTGTGGCCGCGGCGCTCGGCCCCGCGTTCGAGATCGCCGACGTTGAGCCGACCGACGACGTCGAGCGCATCCTCGCGGGCGACATCTTCCAGCGCGGCGTGATGCTCGGTCCGATGGCTGAGCGGCCGAGGCTCGACGGCGACGCGCGGGTCGTCGTGAACGGCGAGGCGACGACCGTCGCGGACCCGGAGGCGCTGCCGGGGCGGATCCCGGAGCTGCTGGCGCACGTCGGCGACTTCCTCCCCGCGTTCGGAGAGGAGCTGCGGGCGGGCGACATCGTGATCACTGGGTCAATCGTGCCTCCGCTTGCGGTCCGCCCGGCCGACCGCGTCGATTACGAGCTGGAGGGCGCCGGATCGGTGTCGATCTCGTTCTGACTCAAGCCAGCGTGGCCGCCGGGCGCTTCACATCATGATCCGGCCGCCGGCCACGTCCAGCGTCACGCCGGTCAGCCAGCGGGCGGAGTCGGACGCGAGGAAGAGCGCGGCCAGCGCAGGATCCTCCGGAACGCCGATCGTGCCGAGCGGCGACATCTCCGCGATGCTCGCCAGCCGCTCCTCGTCCATGTTGCGCTTCACGCGCTCGCTCAGGATCGTGGCCGGTGCCAGCACGTTCACGCGCACACCGTGCGGCCCCAGCTCGAGCGCGGCGTGCCGGCTCAGCATCGCGATCCCAGCCTTGGCGGCGGCGTAGGAGGCGGTCAGCTGGATGTCCAGAAAGCGGGCGGCGTTCGACGCCATGGTCACGATCGAACCCGAGCCGCGCTCGACCATGCCGGGAGCGAACTCCCTGAGGGTGAGGAAGGTGCTCGTGAGGTTCGACTCCACGATCGCATTCCACTCGTCGAGCTTCGTTTCGAGCAGCGGCGTCCGGGCGCCGAAGCCGCCTGCGAAGGCCATCAGCACATCGGCCGGCCCAAGTCTTTCTTCCGCGTCGGCGCGCAGGCGCGCCACGCCCTCCGGGGTGGTGAGGTCGGCTGCGATGCCGGCCGCGTCGGCCGCGCCGGCCGCGCGCGCCTCGGACGTGACCCGCTCGATCGCCTCCTCGTCGCGACCGCAGACCGCCACCCGCGCCGCGTTGTGCCCAAGGAGGATCGCGGTCGCGGCACCGATGCCCTTCGACCCGCCGGTCACGACCGCGACCTTGCCGGCAAGGTCCGGATACGTCGGGATGCTCACGGTCACGCGAGCATCCGCTGGTCCATCGGGTGCAGCGTGAAGATCACCGGCCCGTCGGGCCCGACGAGCACGTTCTCCTCGAGTCGAACGGTCTGCTGGAGGCCCGGGTGCCCGGCGAACGTCTCGATCGCGAAGTACATGTTCTCCTCGATCTCCGCCGGATAGTCCAGCGAGTACGCGCGCGAGACCCACATGCCCTCGTAGAGCGAGAGCCCGATCGAGTGCGCGAACTGCTGGAGGCTGACGCTGCCGTAGCGGTCGTCGTCGTACTCCGGGAACTTCGATGCGACGTCCGCCGTCGTGTTGCCCGGCTTCAGCTCGGCGAGCGCCTCGTACAGCGAGTCGTGGCACTCCTGGTAAAGCCGCTTCATCTCATCCGTCGGCTCCGAGTCGACCAGGAAGCAGCGCACGAAGTCGATGAAGTAGCCGCCCGGACCGACCGCGTTGATGTCCACGATCACGAGGTCGCCCTGGCGGATCAGCTTGTCGCTGTGCCAGCGGCGGTACGGGCTCGTGTTGCCGCCGGATGCGCAGATGATGTCGTACACGAAGTCGGCGCCCTCCGAGTAGAAGAACTCGTTCACCTTGGCGGTGATGTCCGCCTCGCGGACGCCGGGCTTCAGCCACTCGTTCTGGATCTTCCACATGGCGGCATCTCCGAGCGACGAGCTGATCTTCAGCAGCTCGATCTCGTCCGGCGTCTTGATGCGCCGCGCACCCGACATCGCGGGCCAGGCGTTCACGAGATTGAGTCCGCGCTCCTGGAACGCGTTCATCGCGCTCATGTCCGCGGTGTCTATCCCAATGCGCTCGTTCTCGACGCCCGCCTCGCGGAGCACGTCGACGACCGAGTCGGCCATGCGACCGACCATCATCGGCTCCGCGCCCTCGGCCCAGCGCCAGGTGAACGCCGGCCGGATGTTGCCGTTCAGCCACGGGGCGTCGAGCTTCGCGCACTCGAAGTCGGAGCCGACGGTCTCGAACAGCACCGGGTCGCCGTCGCGCGGCAGCACCGCGTAGCGGATGAAGATGTTGTGCTTCCAGTTGCCCTGGAAGGTGCCGGTCACGTAGCGGATGTTCTCCCCCACGAACATGATCAGCCCGCCCAGGTCGTGCTCGTTCATCGCGGCGCGTGCACGCGCCAGGCGGTCTCGCCGCAACCGGTCGTGGTCGACCCGCTGCTGCCAGTCCGTGGAGGTCTGGCTGTAGAGCCGGCGCGGGTCCGTGTGGTGCGGGCGCTGGATGAACGACGTGTCGAGCTCGTAATCGCGTGGAGCCGCGCGCTCGGCGCGGTCGCTGATGCTCATGTCGTGCTCCTCCTTACTTGGTTTGCAAGCACCCCGACGCCCTCGACCTCGATCTCGACGGTGTCGCCGGGCTTCAGAAAGACGGGTGGGTCGCGGAAGCCGCCAACGCCCCAGGGGGTTCCGGTGAGGATCAGGTCGCCGGGCTCGAGCGTGCACGCATCGGACAGAAAGCTGACGATCTCGGCGACCGGGAAGATCATCTCCGCCGTTGTTGAGTCCTGCATCGTGTCTCCGTTGACCCTGGACGCGACGCGCTTGTCCTGGGGGTCGCCGAACTCGTCCGGGGTAACGATCAGCGGGCCGACCGGACAGAACGTGTCGATGCTCTTCGCGCGGACCCATTGCTGGTCGGCGAACTGGAGATCGCGCGCGCTGACATCGTTGGCGGCCGTGTAGCCGAAGATGGCGTCCAGCGCTTGGCCCGCGCTCGCGTGCCTGATGCGGCGCCCGATCACCACGGCGAGCTCGGCCTCCCAGTCGACCTGTTCGGTCAGGCCGTCCGGCGACTCGATCGCAGCATCGGGCCCGACGAGCGACGAGGGGAACTTCGCGAAGATCAGCGGGCGCGAGGGGGCGGCCATGCCGGTTTCGCGGCAGTGGTCGTGGTAGTTCAGGCCGACGCAGGCGATCTTGGACGGCGCCTTCAGCGGTGCGTCGAGCATGCCCGGCTCGAGCGGCTCAGCGCCGCCTTCGAGCGATACCGCCCGCGCGGCCTCCCACGCCTCCGGCCCCGCGCCGATCAGGTCGTCGACGGTCGAGATTCCGTCCAGCGTGAGCGGGGCAACATAGTCCCCCTCGACGACTGCGAGAGGGCGCTCGGCTGCCTTCAGGTGCGCGAAGCGCATCGCGCGAAGCCTCGCTCCGGGACGGTGTCCGAGCAAGTCTTTCTGCGCCGCTGATCCATAGGAGCTCTCTATGGGAAGCTTTCCCAGTGCACATGACAAGCTATCGCCGCCTCGCGTACTGGCTCGCGGTGGTCGAGGAGCGGTCCTTCACCCGGGCGGCGCTTCGCATGCATGTCTCGCAGCCGTCCCTCTCGCAGCAGATCCGGGCGCTGGAAACCGAGGTCGGCGGGGAGCTGCTCGAGCGCCTGCCGCGGTCGGTTCGGCTCACGGCCGCGGGGAAGGCGTTCCTACCGCACGCGCAAAGCGCGGTGCGTGCAGTCGAGCGGGCTCATCAGGCGGCCCGGTCCGCGCTCGAGCTCGAGACCGGCGAGCTCGAGATCAGCACGGTGCGCTCGATCGCCGCAGGCATCCTGCCCGACCTCGTGCAGTCGTGGCGCCAGCGCCACCCCAGCACCTTCGTCCGCCTGCACGAGTTCACGCACCGGTCGCTCGCGGAGGACTCGGTGCGCGGAGGCGTGGGCGACCTGGGTATCGGCCCCCCGCCGATCGACTGGACGGGCCCGGTCCGCCGGCTCGGGTGGGAGGAGTTCCTCGTCGTCCTCCCGCCCGAGGATCCGAGCGGGGCGCGGCGCCACGTCCGGCTTGTCGAGCTCAAGGATCGCGACTGGGTGATGTTCGAGCCAGGCAACGGCCTGCACGACCTGATCGTGAGCGCCTGCGCCTCGGCTGGGTTCACGCCGCGGCACGCGGTGCTGACCTCCCAGGTCGAGACGGCCGCCCGCCTTGCGGCCGCGGGCGTAGGGCCGACGCTCGTGCCCGAAAACGTGATCCCCGACGGCCTTGCCGGCGCTTTCCTGCGGGTCGACCCACCCCTCGGACGCGAGCTCACCGTGTACGCGCGCGAGCAGTGGGGTCCGCTGGGCGGCGCCTTCGTCGAGCTGATGGGCGAGAGGCGCTGGCCGAAGCCGCCACGAGGCGCACTCGTGGTGCCGTAGGCCGGGCTTCGAATCGGCGTAAGCTCGCCTCGTGTCCGACTTGACGGAGGAGGCGACATGTACGCACGCATAGCTACGTTCGAGAGCGATCCGGCCAGGGTTGACGACGCGATCGAGCTCGTTCGCAGCGAGGTCGAGTCCGGCAACACGCCGGAAGGTCTCGAGGGGGCGAAGATGCTGATGCTCGTGAATCGTGAGAGCGGCAAGGGCCTCGGAGTCACGCTCTTCGAGAGCGAGGAGGCCATGCGCCGCGGCGACGAGGCGCTCAACGCCATGAACCCCGGCGCGACCGAGCGGCGTACCTCCGTCGAGTTCTACGAGGTGCCGGTTCAGACGGTGAGCTGAGCGCCCTTTAGCGCGGGCGCCACCGACTCCGCCACCAACTCGACGGTCCGCCAGTCGACCGGGGGCAGCGCGCCGAGCAGGAAGTCGCCGACGCCGAGGTCGGCGTACGGGCGCAGCCGCTCGACGCACTGCTCCGGCGTGCCGACGATCATCATCCTCTGCAGCCGTTCGGGAAGCGGGTCGCCGTACAGCGAACGCGCCCGCTCGCGCGCCGCCCGCTCGTCCTCGTCGAGGAGGGCCCGGAAGGTCAGCGACTTGCGAACGTCGGCGGCGTCGCGGCCGACGTCGGCGCAGTGGCCGGCGAGCACCTCGAGCTTGTGCCGGTACTCGTCCACGTCGCCGTAGAACGTGTTCCAGATGTCGCCGTGCTCGGCCACGATCCGCAGCGTCCGGCGCTCTCCCGCGCCGCCGATCACCAGCGGCAGGCGCTCCTGCACCGGCTTCGGCTCCAGGCGCGCGTCCTTGAGCTGGAAGTGCTTGCCCTCGAACGTCGTCGTCTCCCGCGTCCAGAGGCTGCGCATGATCCGGCAGGCCTCGTCGAGCATGTCCATTCGCACGCCGATCCGTGGGAAGGGGATGCCGTACTGGTCGTGCTCCAGCTCGAACCACGCGGCCCCCATACCGAGCTCCAGGCGGCCGCCCGAGACGTGATCGATGGTCGCGGCCATGTTCGCGACTACGGCTGGATGCCGGTACGTGACGCCGAGCACCAGCATCCCGCAGCGGACTCGGCTGGTATGCGCCGCCATGGCACTGAGAAGGCTGAGTCCCTCGAACTGAGGCCCGGTCGGATTGCTGTGGATCGGATAGAAGTGGTCGAAGTCCGAGACCCAGTCATAGCCGAGCTCCTCGCAGCGCAGCCAGAGCTCCCGGTAGTCGTCGAAGCTCGTGTTCTGAGGTCCGGAGTGGACGCCGAAGCGGATGTCGCCGCCGAAGATCTGCACGGCGCGCCGTTCAGGCCTCGACGCGCTCGAACCCGGGCGCCATGGCGGCGTTCGTTCCCGGCATCACCTGGTGGTGGTCGATGCCCAGCAGGCGCAGCCATGACTGCTGGCCGAGCGTGAGCCCGATCATGCAGCCCAGCTCGACGAGCTCGGGCTCGCTGAAGTGCCCGTAGAGGCGCTCCCAGAGCGCGTCGTCCGCGTGGCCGGTCCAGACGATCGCCTCCGCGTACGCCAGCGCCGCCTTCTCGCGCTCGCTGTAGGTCTCGGACGACTCGAAGTTCAGCAGCTCGTCGTACTTGCCCTCGATGAGCCCGCCCGCCTTGCCTGCCTCGGAGCGCTGGTTGCCGCAGTACTCGCACTTGACGCTGCGCGAGACGTAGACGCGGCAGAGCTCCTTGAGAGGGTGGTCGACGATCCCGTTGCGGAAGAGGTCGTTCCACGAGTTCGCGAAGAACCAGAACGCCGCGGGCACGTGCGCGCGAATCGCCGAGCTCTCCGGCCGCGGAGTCCCCTCACGAGCGCAGCGCTCCATCTCCTCCCGCATCTCCGGTGTCATCTCGTCCAGCGGCACGTAGCTGATGCGCTGCGGTGCGTCCATGATGCTGTCCTCCCTCTGGGGCTTCGTTATAGGTTCCCAGACACCGCTCAGCCAACCCGGCTAGCCCCACCGGTAGGTGGTCTGAGCGTGCGGTTCCTTCGCGAAGGCGAGCACCTTGTCGGCCTCGATCCGGAATACGGCGGCGGCGTCCTCGCCGGTGCCGAAGGCGTCATCCCCGACGTCGAAGTGCCATGCGCTGCCGTACTTGGACTCGTAGGCGTCGGCGAGGACCTGGAGCGCGCCGCGGTCGGTCACGCGGACCGCAATTCCCTCGATGACGACGTCGAGACCTCGCGCCCAGCTGTTGTTGCCGGTGGTCAGTGCCACCCGGCTGCTCCGTTCGAGGTTGCGCGCCTTCTGCTCACGCAGCCCGGTGCAGAAGTGCATCGCTCCACCGCTGGCCACCGCGATCAGCGGCGTCACGTGCGGCCTGCCGTCCGGCCGCACCGTGCTGAGCCAGTACAGCTCGGCCTCTTCGAGCGCATGTGCGGCGTCGGGCCAGGGCGTCGGCACCGCCTCGGGGTCGCTGAAGCGGGTGTCGATGGTGGCGCTCGGGGCGGGCGTCATGGGAGTGCCTCCTGATTCGTCTACATCCGGAACAAGCGTCGCGGCGTCTCCTCCATGATGCTGCGCGCGGCGTCGGGGTCGACTGCCTCCTCCAGCGCCGCCACCGGCCGCGGCGTCGCCATGTCGAACGGGAGGTCGGTGCCCATCGCGACGTTGCCGGCGCCCGCACGCTCCACCAGGAAGCGCAGCGCTGCGGCGTCGTGAGTGATCGTGTCCACGACGATGCGGCCGAAGTAGGCGTGCGGATCGGGGGGCGAGTCGGCCAGCTCGGCGCGCACGCGGGCGGCGTGGCGGAGGCGACCTACCTGCCACGGCATGTACCCGCCCGCGTGCACGAGCAGCAGGCGCAGGCCGGGGTATCGGTCGAGCACGCCGGTCACGATCAGGCGCTCGGCCGCGATCGTCGTCTCCAGCTGGTTGCCGATCGCGTTCTGGAGGTGGTAGCCCTCGAGGCCGGGGTGGGGGTTGTTGTACGCGGGGTGCAGCATGAGCGCCATGTCATGCGCCTCGGCGGCGGCCCAGAAGGGGTCCAGACGCGCCTCGGCGAGCGGCGTGCCGGCGACGGATGTGCCGATCTGCGCCCCGACCGCACCGGCGGTGGCCGCCGCGGTCAGCAGCTCGGCGGCGGCGTCCGGTGCTTGCAGCGGAACATGGGCGAGCCAGCGCAGTCGCGAGCCGCTGTCGTTGCAGAAGTCGACGAGGCCGCTGTTGACGGCGCGGCAGAGCGAGGCGCCATGCTCCTCGTCCGTCTCGTACGCGAACAGCGCGGGGGAGACCGACACGACGGCGGCCTCGAGGCCGAGCGACTCCAGCTGCTCGAGCTTCGCCGCCGGGTCTGTGAAAACAGGCGTCAGCTCGGCGCGCACACGGTCGGCCTCCATGACGTTCCCCTCGACCGTGATCGGGTAGCCCGAGCCGGCGCGCAGCAGCTCGATCGCCTCCCGAGGCACCGCGTGGTTGTGCACGTCCCAGCGCAACCTCAGGCCTCCGGCACGAGCGGGAGCAGCAGGTAGGACCCGGGGTGGATCGTCACGGTCCCGCCAAAGACGTCGGGCGGGCGGTCGTCCGGGTCGTCGTGCAGGAACGGCCCCGAGCCGCGCAGCTCGCTCTTGAAGGTCGTCAGCCGCTCGCCGCGCGCCTTCGGGTATTCGTAGTCCTTGCCGCGGATCGTCAGCGCGAGGCGGTAGCCGGCGGGTAGCACCAGCGAAGTGGGCCAGATCTCCACATCCAGCTCGTAGACCTCGCCGGGCGCGAGCGGCTGATGCTCGTCGTGGGTGTGGTAGGGGCGGTAGGGCGTGCTGAGTCTCGGGTCGAGCTTGCGGTGCGACGCGCGCAGCCAGCCCTGCGCGACAGGAGCGTGTGGGTCGATGGCTCCCTGGAATACCACCTCTTCGCCGTCCGGATCGAACGCTCGCAGCACGAGGAACAGGTCGGCATCGGCGGTGCTGGAGGAGATGAACAGCTTTGCCGCCGAGGGACCCGTGAACTCCATATCGCGCTCGAGCGTTACCCCCATGAACGTGACCCCGTCGCCGAGCGCGTCGTACGAGCCCGTGCCGAGGTCCCAGCGTGTCCACTCGGTCCGCGCCAGCGGCCACTCGTTCTCGGCACGCTCCGTGAACGTGCCGTCCACGTGCCTTATCTGGAGCAGCACCGGCGGCTGCCGGCTCCAACCCGTGTCCTCTCCCTTCAGGAAGTGCCCGAAGAAGCGCTTCTGTAGCTGCACCCCGTAGTCCGTGTAGAAGTGCGTCCAGTGCTCGAGACCGTGCAGCTCGAGCCACTTCTGGCTCGACGCGGAGCGCGCGTAGCCCTCCACGTTCCCGCGCAGGTGCAGGCCGTGCCCGCCCCAGTTCCCCGCGGACAGGAGCGGAACATCTATTCGGTCCCAGTCGCCCGAGCGCGACCGGTGGTAATCGTCGTCGAGCGGGTGGGCGGCCACATCGGCGGCGAAGTCGGCCCGGCGCTCGGCGAGCTCCTCGTCGCCGAGCGTCTCGGGACCGCAGGCCGGCTCGCCCGTGTTCGGGCTAACGGGGCCGCGCGAGCCCAGGCCATTCTGCACGGTCGTGACCTGCATCTCGTACCAGTTGCCGAAGAAGGTGCAGAGGATCCCGCCGTGGTGCGTGGCGTCGCGGTACCAGTCCGAGGCGCCCTCCCACGCGCAGATTGCCGCGAGTCCCGGGGGCGCGTGCGACGCCACATGCCACTGGTTCATCGCGTAGTACGAGATGCCGTTCAATCCGACCTTGCCGCTCGACCACGGCTGCGACGCGGCCCACGCGATGCACGCGGCGAGGTCGCTCGTCTCGCGCGGCGAGAACGGGTCCAGCAGGCCCGGCGACCGTCCGGCCCCGCGCGAGTCCACGCGCACGCAGACGTACCCGTCCGGGATCCACTTCTCGGGATCGACGACCTCCCAGTTCTGGAAGCGGTTCGACGAGCCGGCCTCGACATCGGGATGCTGCGAGACCATCCGCTCCCACTGGTTCGGATAGCCCTCCTGGAACGCGAGCCCCTTCGCGTACGGGCCGTACGAGAGAATCACGGCATGGCGGCCGTCATCGTCCGGCCGGAAGACGTCAGCACGCAGCACGACGCCGTCGTCCATCTCGATCGGGACGTCCCAGTCGACCTGCAATTCAGCCCATCCTCAGCAGGCCGCGCTCGTAGTCGTGCAGGCGCTCGGCGCCGGCGTCCGTCACCGCGACCAGCTCGCCGGTCTGGACGCCCGCGCCCTCGTCGCGCGTCACGACGTTCGGCTGTATCACGATCGTCATGCCCTGCTCGAACGTGAAGTCGGGGACGTCCTCGAGCATCCGGGTCCTGTCGCCGAGGACAGGTGGCAGGTAGCCGCCGACGAACCCGTGGACGAGGTCGTCGCGCGTGGTGAAGCCGGCGTCTCCGATCACGGCCGACGCGTCGACGAGGTCGGCCGCGGTCGCCCCCGGGCGCACGCGCTCGAACAGGGCGTCGAACGCCGCGTCCGCGACCTCGTGCAGCTCGCGGTAGAGGGGTGGCGGATCGTCCCCGACCGCGAAAGTGCGTAACAGCTGGCCGGTGTAATCCCAGTACGAGGCGCTGACCTCGCAGCTCAGCACATCACCGCGCTCGAGCTTTCGAGCGGCTGGCCACTGAGAAGGGACGGGAGCCCCGAAGTAATGGATGTGCGTGGTGCCGCCGCGCCCCACGTATGCGCGCTCCGCAAGGTCTCCCAGCTCGCGCTCGTCGGTGCCAGGGCCGGCCTCGTGGTGCACCGCTCGCACGGCGTCGTCCGTGAAGTCGCAGCCGACGCGAAGCCACTCGAGCTCCTCGGGCGACTTCCGCAGGCGCAGTCGCGTATAGGCGTCGTCGAGAGGGACCGCCTCCGCGAACTCCGTGAGAGCCGCATACGGCCTGTAGCCGAGCGGCCCGATCAGCGCCACGCGCCCGCCCCGCGCACCTCGACGCTCGAGCTCCTTGAGCGCGGTGGCCATCGGCCTCGGTCCTGCCCAGCGCACGTCCGCCTCGGTGGCGATCCGCTCCGCGTTGGGGACGTGGTTGTAGAAGTTCACGAGCAGGAGGTCGCGCTCGCCCGGGGTGAACACGCAGAGCGCCTCGCGGGTGACCGGCCAGCGGGTGAGCCAGCCGACCGCCGGGCCGGCTCTGTTCGCGCCGTACAGGACGGCATGAGCTGCGCCCGCGGCTTCCAGCTCGGCGGCGAGTGCGTCGCGCCGGCGTGCCATCTCGGCGTCGCTGAAACGGGGGTAGGGGAGAGCGCCGGCCGAGGTGGTCACGGCTTCACCACCAGCCGTCGGCCGGCCGAGCTGGAGAGCCGTTCCCAGGCGTCCCCGATCTCATCCAGCCCGAGCTCCTCGGTGTCGAGTGTCAGCCGCCGGTCGGCCCGCTCGGCGAGCTGATGCGCACGCGTGAGGGCCGCCTGGCGCTCCTGTGGAGTGGCCCAGGCGCCCGAGTGTCCGACGACCGTGACCCTGCGGTTGCGAAGCGGGATGCCCGAGAGCTCGGCGACGGCCGACGCCGCCTGGCCGAAGCTCACGTAGACGCCGCCGCGGCTCAGCGCGTCGATCGCTGCGCGGGCGGGCTCTCCCCAGAGCGGGTCGAGCGCGATGTCGAGCCGCCCGGCTCCCGCCTCGGAGAAGCGCTCCCGCAGCTCCTCCGCCCCGTGGGCGTCGCCGAGCTCGACCGTCGCGTCCGCGCCGAGCGACACCGCGCGCTCCAGGCGCTCGCGGTTGCGACCCGCCGCGACCACGCGCGCGGCGCCCCGCAGCTTGGCGAGCTGGACGGCGACCAAGCCGACCGCGCCGGTCGCGGCGGTGACCAGCACGTGCGCCCCGGCGAGCGACGCCCCCGCGGCCTCGGCGCGCTCCAGGCACATCAATGCGGTGAACACCGGCACGCCCAGCGCGGCGGCCTCCGTGTCGCCGAGCGCGTCGCCGATCGGCGTCACCGACGCCTGCGACGCGCGGTCGGCCGAGTCGGGTTCCTCGGGTGCGACCGCGTACTCGGCCACGGCGCCGTCGCGACCGTAGCCCGGGTGCACGAACTCCACGCGAACGCGCGTGCCGGGGGAGAGCCGCTCGCCCTCCTCCACCACGCCGACACCCTCGAGCCCGATCACGTAGGGCGGACGCGGTGGGCCGTCGAAGAAATGCCCGTTCCAGATGTGGAGCTCGACCGGGTTGAGCGCGGCCGCCCGGATCCGCACCAGCGCATCGCCCGGCCGCCGTCGCGGCTCGGGCACCTCGGCCGCCGCCGGCGGGCGGCCGGTGGCCTCGACGATCGCTGCGCGCACGCCTACAGGCGCACCGGGTCGCCGGAGGGCATCCGGCCGTTGCCGGGCACCGCCTCTTGTGAGTCCGCGTCGAGGCGCGTGTTGCGGTTCGACTGGTGGTCTCGCTCGAGCGGGAGCGCGCCGCCGACCGTGTAGTACGGCTTTCCCGCAATCACGAGATCCTCCGACGGGAAGCGGGTGATCACCTCACAGCCGTCGGCGGTGACCACGAGCTGCTCCTCGATGCGCGCGGCGGACCACCCGTCGCTCGACGGCCAGAACGTCTCCAGCGCGAAAACCATGCCCTCCTGGATCTCCTCGGGATGGTCGAGCGAGACGAGTCGACTGAAGATCGGCTTCTCCCAGATCGCCAGCCCCACGCCGTGCCCGAACTGAAGCGCGAACGCCGCCTCCTCGTCGCTGAAGCCGAACTCCTCGGCCTTCGGCCAGAGCTGGACGACGTCGCCCGTGGTCACGCCCGGCCGGATCATGTCGATGGCGGCGTCGAGGTAGTAGCGGCAGCGCTTGTAGGCGTCCACGAGCGGCTTCGACGCGCTGGCGACCGCGAACGTGCGGTAGTAGCACGTGCGGTAGCCCATGAAGCTGTGGAGGATGTCGAAGTAGGCGGGGTCGCCGGGCCGGAGCGCCCTGTCGGTGTAGACGTGCGGGTGCGGGTTGCAGCGCTCTCCGGAGATCGCGTTCACGCCCTCCACGAATTCCGAGCCCATGTCGTAGAGGACCTTGTTCACGAGCCCCACGCACTCGTTCTCGCGCATGCCCGGCCGCATCGCTCGGTACAGCTCCTCGTAGGCGGCGTCGACCATCATGCATGCCGTGTTCAGCAGCGTGATCTCGTCCTGGGTCTTGATCATGCGCGCCTCTTGCATGAGCTGCTGGCCGTCGACCACGCGGATGCCCGCCTGCTGAAGCGCGAACAGGACGGGCGGCTCCACGGCGTCGACCCCGACCGGCTCGCCGAGCAGCCCACGCTGCTCCAGCTCGACGCGGATCTTCTCGGCAACGTTCTCGGCCCGGCCCGACTCCGGTGACATCGCGCCGCGCAGCGTCGATATACCCGCACGCGAGCGGCCGTCGGCCAGCCACGGGTTGTAGAGCTCGTGGTGACGCGCCGCCGATCCGAAGTCCCACATGATCGGCTCATCGCGCTGGGGAAGGAGGCAGAAGCGGTTGAGCTTGTCCTGCGCCCAGGTGCCGATGTGGGTCGCGGTGATGTAGCGGATGTTCGTCATGTCGAAGCAGAGCAGCGCGCCCAGCTCCGACTCGGCCAGGAGCGACGAGATCCGCGCGAGCCGCTCTCCCCGCAACCGGTCCAAGCGGACCCGCTCCTCCCAGTCGACGGCCATAGTCCCGTACGTGTGCAGTGCCATCTCCGCCACCTGACTCGGTCGAATGTTGCAAACGATTGCACGCTGAGCGCTCGCGCGTCAACTTGACACTCCCTCAGTGGGTGTGCAAACGTTTGCAGCGATGGGCGACTTGAATCTGAAGGACAGGCGCCTCGGCTGGGTGGGGACGGGGAGGATGGGGTATGCGCTCGCGACCCGGCTCCTCGAGGCCGGCTGCGATCTCGCGGTCTACAACCGCACGCGCGCCAAGGCCGAGCCGCTGGCCGAGCTGGGGGCGCAGGTCGTCGACGCGCCGGCCGACCTCGCCGACCGCGACATCGTCTTCACGATGGTGTCGGGCCCCGACGACTTTCTCGCCGTCAC